>CATKAZ010000067.1 GCA_949745795.1 uncultured Oscillospiraceae bacterium
ACACGATGGTTTACTTTTATAAATACGAAAATAAAACATTTTGAAAAAAAGCAGGCAAAAAACTTTTATATCGTCTTTAGTTGATTGGTACAACTAAACAAAGACACGATGGTTTACTTTTATAAATACGAAAATAAAACATTTTGAAAAAAAGCAGGCAAAAAACTTTTATATCGCTTTTAGTCTGATGGAATTCGTTTTATAAGGCTCGACAGGTAAGACACAATAATTTACTTCTGTAAATATGATATGAATAGAAAAAAGCCTGAAATAAAAATTTCAGGCTTAAAAGCTTTTCTAAAGTTTAATTCACTTACTTAAAAGCTCATCTGCTAATTTTTCCATATTTTCGATATCTGAATCTTTCATAGTTGATTTAATAGTAACAACAGGCTCGATAATTGATACATTTTTCATCTGTTCTAAAATTGATTTCATTGTTCTTGCGGCTGACGGCGCCCATGAACCGTTTTCCAGTATTCCTACAGTACGCTTCTGATAAGACTTTGCTTTCAGATGATGCAGAAAATCTTCCATACATGGGAATACGCCCGCATCATAGCTTGCAGCTGCAAGAATCATTCTGTCGTATCTGAAAGCGTCTTCAATGGCTTCAGCCATATCATCTCTTGCAAGATCGGTAATAGCTACCTTTTCAGCGCCCTTTTCTTCAAGTATTTCCTTTAGCTTTTTAGCAGCCTTAGCTGTATTACCGTGAATTGAAGCGTACGCTATAAGAATACCCTTATCTTCCGGTTCATAACTGCTCCATGTCATATATTTGCCAATATAATATTCCAAGTTTTCCTTTAGTATCGGACCGTGAAGGGGACAAATTGTCTGAATTTCCAGTCCGGACGCCTTTTTCAGCAGTGCTTGAACCTGTGCGCCATATTTACCTACAATGTTAAAATAATATCTTCTGGCTTCACAAGCCCAGTCCTCGTCTGTATCAAGTGCACCGAACTTGCCGAAACCGTCAGCAGAGAAAAGTATTTTTTCCGACTTTTCATATTCAACCATAACCTCCGGCCAATGTA
Organism: uncultured Oscillospiraceae bacterium; assembly: GCA_949745795.1. Taxonomy (GTDB): domain Bacteria; phylum Bacillota; class Clostridia; order Oscillospirales; family Ruminococcaceae; genus Porcipelethomonas. The sequence goes on from CATKAZ010000067.1 coordinate 1,041, forward strand.
CCATAGGTGCCATAAAGAACTGCAAAGTATGATTACCCAAAGAAAGCTCTTCGCCTTCATTTACAACAAGAAGTCTTTCAGAAGAAATCTCAAAGAACTGCGGAAGCATAGCCGCTGATTTTGAGTTTACAACAATTTTCATATCCGGATACTTATCAGACGCTTTTTTTATATTTCCCGCATGATCCGGTTCAAGATGTGAAACTATAAGATAATCGGGAACAGCTCCGTTTAAAGCCTTTTCAAGATTTTCAAACCACTTGTCCGACACTCTCATATCAGCCGTATCCATAACGGCAATTTTTTCATCAAGTATCAAATATGAGTTATAAGAAACTCCGTTTGGTACGTCATACTGACTTTCAAACAGATCAATGTCCTTGTCGTCAACGCCTATGTAAATTACCGAGTCTGAAATTTTTACATCTGCCATATTAATTCCTCCAAATAATTGATTTTTTATAATAATAACATATAATGGCTGAAATTTCAAGCCTTTTATGTCCCTTTTATCAAAATACATAAAAAAGCAAGCGGACCCAAATTGAGTCCGCTTCTTTTATTTATGGTCTGGACCTCCCGCATTGTGCTGCGGTACTTCCTTTCGCAGTGTGAATAATAAATTGAAAATCAAAGATTAAGCTTCGCCGTAAAGCTTGGAAAGTCTAAGCAGATAATCATATCTGTCCTTAGCGTTTTCAAGAGCCTTGTCAAAGAGTCTTTCAGCTCTTTCAGGATTCTGACGTGCCAGAGCGTTGTAACGAACTTCGCCCATGAGGAAGTTCTTGTATTCGTCTGTATTAGGAGCCTTTGAATCCATGATGAATGGGTTCTTGCCCTCAGCCTTAAGAGTAGGATTGTATCTGTAGAGGTGCCAGTAGCCTGCCTGTACAGCCTTCTTTTCTTCTGCCATAGCAGTACCCATACCGGTCTTGATACCATGGTTGATACATGGAGCGTAACCGATAATGATTGAAGGACCGTTGTAAGCTTCAGCTTCTGCAATAGCCTTGATACACTGATTATAGTCAGCACCCATAGCAATGTGAGCAACGTAAACGTAGCCGTAGCTCATTGCGATACCTGCGAGATCCTTCTTCTTAACTTCCTTACCTGCTGCCGCAAACTGTGCAATAGCGCCTGTAGGAGTTGACTTTGAGGACTGTCCGCCTGTATTTGAGTAAACTTCTGTATCGAATACGAAGATATTTACGTCTTCACCGGAAGCGATAACGTGGTCAAGACCGCCGAAACCGATATCGTAAGCCCAACCGTCGCCGCCGAAGATCCACTGTGATTTCTTTCTCAGATAATCCTTGGAAGCTAGGATTTCCTTAGCTGCGTCACAACCGCATGCTTCCAGAGCAGCTACCAGCTTTTCTGTAGCAGGTGTGTTTGCATTACCGTCGTCAACAGTGTCAAGATATTCAGCAATTGCTGCCTTAACGTCAGCATTGTCTGTAGTTTCATTTAAAGCCTGAACCTTAGCGATAACTCTGTTTCTGAGAGTTCTCTGACCTAAGAACATACCGTAACCGAATTCGGCGTTGTCCTCAAACAGTGAGTTAGACCATGCCGGACCCTTGCCTTCCTTATTGAAAGTATAAGGAGTTGAAGGAGCAGAGCCTCCCCAAATTGAAGAACAGCCTGTAGCGTTAGCGATATACATTCTGTCGCCGAACAGCTGAGTAATAAGCTTTGCATAAGGTGTTTCACCGCAGCCCGCACATGCGCCTGAGAATTCAAGCATTGGCTGCTTAAACTGTGAACCCTTAACTGTTGTAGCCTTAAACTTAGCCGCAACGGCAGGCTTTTCATCTATTGTAGTACCGTAAGCGAAAATTTCCTGTTCGCCCAGCTGTGATTCCAATGGCTGCATAACGAGAGCCTTGTTCTTTGCAGGACATATATTAGCACATGAACCGCAGCCTGTACAGTCAAGAGCGGAAACAGTCATAGCAAACTTCATACCTTCCATAGCAGGCTTAAAGTCAACCATTTTCATGCCTTCAGGAGCGTTAGCAGCTTCTTCGGCGCTGAGAGCTACAGGTCTGATTACTGCGTGAGGGCAAACATATGAACACTGGTTACACTGGATACAGTTTTCAGGTATCCACTGAGGAACCTTAACTGCAATACCTCTCTTTTCAAATGCTGCTGAGCCCTGTGGGAATTCGCCGTCAGCCATATCCTTGAATGTTGAAACAGGAAGCTTGTCGCCCTGCTGTGCATTACATGGGATCTGAATGTTGTTTACATAGTCGGCAAGAGCCTTGTTATCGCTTGTAACGGCAGCCATACCCATCTGAGTATCGGCAGCGTCAGCCCATGAAGCCGGAATGTCAATCTTTACAACGTTCTGATGACCTGCGTCAATAGCGTTCCAGTTCTTTTCTACGATATCCTGACCCTTCTTGCTGTAAGAAGCTTCAGCGGCTGCCTTCATGTACTTAACAGCGTCCTCAAAAGGAATGATATCGGCAAGCTTGAAGAATGCGGACTGAAGAATAGTATTGATTCTTGTTCCCATACCTGTTTCTTCACCCAGCTTAACGCCGTTGATAGTATAGAAATTGATATTATTCTGAGCAAGGTATCTCTTAACCTGTCCCGGAAGATGCTTTTCAAGACCTTCCATATCCCAAATTGTATTGAGAAGGAAAGTACCGCCCGGCTTGATATCGGAAACCATATCGTACTTGTCAATATAGCTCTGGTTATGACAGGCAACAAAGTCAGCCTTGTTGATAAGGTATGTTGACTTGATAGGTGTCTTACCGAAACGCAGGTGAGAAACCGTAACACCGCCTGATTTCTTTGAGTCATATGAGAAGTAAGCCTGAGCGTACAGATCTGTATGGTCGCCGATAATCTTGATGGAGTTCTTATTAGCGCCTACAGTACCGTCAGAGCCGAGACCCCAGAACTTACATGCTGTTGTACCTGCCGGAGCAGTGTCAGGGCTTTCTGTAATATCAAGTGAAAGATTTGTAACGTCGTCCTTAATACCGATTGTAAATCTAGGCTTTTCAGTATTCTTATAAACAGCGATAATCTGTTCCGGAGTTGTATCCTTAGAGCCAAGACCGTATCTGCCTGTAAATACAGGAACGTCGTTGAATTTAGTACCCTTAAGAGCTGCAACAACGTCAAGATACAGAGGTTCGCCCAGTGAGCCGGGTTCTTTAGTTCTGTCAAGAACAGATATTCTCTTTACTAAATCCGGAATAGCTTCAACAAGCTTGTCTGCAACGAAAGGTCTGTAAAGTCTAACCTTAACAAGACCGTACTTGCCGCCGTTAGCGTTCAGGTAATCAATTGTTTCTTCAATTGTATCGTTAACAGAACCCATAGCAACAATTACGTGTTCTGCGTCAGCAGCGCCGTAGTAGTTGAAGAGCTTGTAGTTTGTACCAAGCTTAGCGTTAACCTTGTCCATATATTCTTCAACGATTGCAGGCATATTGTCATAATATGGATTACATGCTTCTCTTGCCTGGAAGAAAATGTCAGGATTCTGAGCAGTACCTCTGAGAACAGGGTGTTCAGGATTCAAAGCGTGATTACGGAATCTGTCAACAGCTTCCATATCCAGCATTTCCTTAAGATCTGCATCGTCCCAAGTTTCAATCTTCTGAATTTCGTGAGAAGTTCTGAAACCGTCAAAGAAATGAATGAAAGGAACTCTTCCCTTGATTGTGGAAAGATGAGCAACTGCGCCCAGATCCATGATTTCCTGAGGATTTGAAGAACAAAGCATAGCATAGCCTGTCTGACGGCATGCATAGATATCGGAATGATCGCCGAAAATATTCAGAGCATGTGAAGAAACGCATCTTGCGGATACGTGAATAACTGAAGGAAGCAGTTCGCCTGCGATCTTATACATATTAGGAATCATAAGGAGAAGTCCTTGTGAAGCAGTATAAGTTGTTGTAAGAGCACCTGCTGAAAGAGAGCCGTGAACAGCGCCTGCTGCGCCTGCTTCGGACTGCATTTCAACAACCTGAACAGGCTGTCCGAATAAATTTTTCTTGTCTTTTGCGGACCACTGGTCAGTAACTTCTGCCATTGGTGATGACGGAGTAATAGGATAAATAGCCGCTAAATCCGTAAAAGGGTATGACACCCATGCGGCAGCATTGTTACCGTCCATGGTTTTCATTTTTCTTGCCATTGGAAAGTCCTCCTGATATATGTTAAAAATAGATTTGGGGTTATATGAAAACACATAACTTCAACTCTAATAATATCACAAATCCGCTATTTTGTAAATACCTTTTTGTAAATTGCAAGTTAAAACCGTATAAATTCCGCAGATAAAAGTTAAAATAAAAACCAAAGACTTCGTTCGACATTATTCAACAAAACGAGGTCTTTTTTTAGTGATTAATAGTTCAAAATGTCTAATTGGAAATGTGTATAATTGGTGAAAATCCCAAAAAACATCAAAAATTAAAAAAATTTCTATTTTTTTGTTGACGATTAGCACATTTTGCTGTATAATAACAACAGTGTTAAATAATAAATGATTATTTACACTCGTTTTGTTGTCTCCTTTCTTTTGTTCTACACATATTTATTTTCTCTTTTTTTATTTTACCCGGGTATCGAAAACCCGGGTTTTTTCTTTTTATATAAAAACTACGCCTGCATCATGCAGGCGTTCTTTTAGTTCTTATCCTTTTTTTGATTGATCATCTTAACTATTTCTGTAATGCACTTTAATTCATTTTCGTTTAGTTGGCACAGTTGCTTTTTAATTTTTTTATCTAGCTCGGAATCCTGCGAATATATAAAAAACACCATATAGTGTTTTTTCAGTATCTTTGCGAGTCTTTAAAAACATTTACAAGTTTATGAAATCCGGCATAAAAGTTTTGGTTCCGCTTTTTCAAAAGCGGAAGACATAAAAGTTTTTTCTTCAATCCTCTGTATACTTACCTGCCGAGCCTTATTGAATATGTTACATCAAACTAAAGACGATATAAAAATTTTTGCTAAGCTTTTTTATCTTTTTATAAAAGCAACTTTGCGAGTCTTCAAAGGCATTTACTAGTTTATGAAATACGGCATAAAAGTTTTTGCTAAGCTTTTTTTCAAAAAGCGTTGAAAAATGTTTCCAATTGAGTTATAATAATAGGTATATGAAAATTCAAGGAGGAACAATTATGTCAAAAAAACCATATTACATTACAACTCCGATTTACTATCCATCGGGAAATCCCCATATCGGACACTGCTACACAACAGTAGCCTGCGATTCAATCGCCCGTTACAGACGAATGCAGGGGTATGACGTAATGTTTCTTACCGGAACCGACGAACACGGTCTTAAAATCGAACAGAAAGCCGCAGAGGCAGGAATTACGCCGAAAGAATACGTTGACAATATAGTTGAAATTTTCAAAAAGCTCTGGAGCTATATGAATATCAGCTATGACAGGTATATCAGAACTACTGACGAATATCACGTTGAAACAGTACAGAAAATTTTCAAAGAGCTTTATGACAGAGGTTACATCTATAAAGGCGAATATTCAGGAAAGTACTGTACCCCGTGCGAAAGCTTTTGGACCGACTCTCAGCTTGTTGACGGAAAATGTCCCGAATGCGGACGTGAGGTAGTTGAATCTAAAGAAGAAGCATACTTCTTTAAAATGTCGCCTTTTGCCGATAGAATAGAAAAACTGCTGACTGAAACCGATTATCTTCAGCCGAAAACACGTGCTGTAGAGCTTGTAAACAACTTTATCAAACCCGGACTTGAAGACCTATGCGTTTCACGAACAAGCTTCAAATGGGGAATCCCCGTTACTTTTGATACAAATCATGTTGTTTATGTATGGATAGACGCTCTTTCAAACTATATTTCCGCTTTGGGTTACCAAAACAACGCACATGACGAATTTGAAAAATTCTGGCCGGCAGACGTTCATATGGTAGCCAAGGACATTATGCGTTTTCACGCTATTATATGGCCGGCAATGCTTATGGCTCTTGAGCTTCCTCTGCCGAAACACCTTGCCGTACACGGCTGGATCACTTTTAACGGTCAAAAGATGAGTAAATCGCTGGGCAACGTAGTTGACCCGTTTGTACTGGGCGAACGTTACGGCGCAGATGCTATCCGATACCATATTCTTCGTGAAATGGCTTTGGGTGCGGACAGTTCTTTCTCTAACGAAATTATGATAAACCGCATTAATTCCGATCTTGCCAACGGTTTCGGAAATCTTGTTTCCAGAACCGTCGCTATGGTAATAAAATATTTTGACGGTACTCTGCCTGCCGAAAAGACTTCAGGCGAATTTGACAGCGAGCTTATTGCAGAATGCGAGGGACTTCGTGCAAAGGTCGACGGATTCATGGATAAAACTCAGCTGCAAAATGCTCTTGCGGAAATCTTTAAAGTCATATCACGGGCAAATAAGTATATTGACGAAACAGCTCCGTGGGTACTTGCAAAAGATGAGGCAAACAAATCCAGACTTGCCGCTGTTCTTTACAATCTTCTTGAAACAATTAGAATAACTTCTGCTCTGCTAAGTCCGTTTATGCCGACTACTATGCCGGAAGTTTGGAAACAAATCGGTGCGGCAGAAAATGATGTATCCTATGAAAATGCAGGAAAATTCGGCGTACTGCCAACTGATGTAACGGTAAGTAAGGGAGCTGTTCTGTTCCCCAGAATCGATACAGAAAAAGAAATCGACGAATTAAACAAGCTCATTGAAGCGCAAATGGCAGAAACTCAAAAAGCACAGGAAAAAATCGAGCTTGCACCTGAAATCGCTATAGACGAATTCTTTAAAACAGAACTTAGAGCCGCTAAAGTAAAAGCCTGCGAAAAAGTTAAGAAATCAAAGAAGCTGCTTAAGCTACAGCTTGACGACGGTATGGGCGGCAGACAAGTAGTTTCGGGAATTGCCGAACACTACAAGCCTGAAGATTTGATCGGTAAAACAGTAATACTTGTAGCAAATCTTAAACCTGCAAAGCTTTGCGGTGAGGAAAGTATGGGCATGATCTGTGCGGCAGATATGCCTGACGGCGGTATTAAGGTTGTATTCCTTGACGATGACGTTCCGGCAGGAACAAAAATTAGATAAATATAAAAAACTCCTCAGCATTGGGGAGTTTTCTTTTATGTAAAGAAAAAATTAATTTAAAAGTTTAGGTCAAGCCTTTTTAAAGGCTTGCGGAATCCACTCTCCGCAAGGGGTGAGCCGTTACAAAACAGTCCATTTTTAAAACTCCTCAACTTAGGGGAGTTTTCTATTTTATAGTTTAAATATTAAAATATTTTTTTGAAAACAGTGTATTATTCAGAATCTCTTGCATATTATCAAGTGTTGTGGTATGATTAATACAGTAAGCGCTGTTAACAAAATTTATTTAAAACATGAAGCTACTATTTAATTCTGAAAGGCGATGATAAATATAAAAATAAAGCTTTCAGCGGCTGCGGCTGCCCTTGTGATATTTGCCGGAACTTTAAGCGTAAATGCAGAGGAAACAGAAAATATAACCGTTTTAGGCGACAGTATTTCAACAGGATACGGTCTTGATGACAGTCAGCTGTCATACTGCGGATATCTACAGGAATATTTTGACGCAGATTTAGATAACTTTGCTAAGGACGGCAGACAAACGTCCGAGCTTTTGGAACAAATTGAAAGTGACAGTAAAGTAAGGGAATCTGTGGAAAGTGCCGATCTTATATGTGTAACTATAGGCGGAAACGATGTGCTTCAGATTTTTCTTGACTCACTTGCAGAACTTAAAAATGCCGGAGGTAATAATTCGCAAGAACAATTTGTGCTTTCGCAGGAATTTGTACAGAGCTTTATAATGAAATTTGCTTCTGCATTTGGTCCTGCGGCGTCACAGGCAGGTGAAAATATTACAAAAATCAGGGAACAAATACGTGATTTGAATCCTGACGCTCCGGTTATTATGCAGACTGTTTATAATCCTTTTGAAACAGATGATGAAAAGTTAAACAGTATAATGAAGCCTCTGAAAACATTTACCGCTATGTATTTGGGAGTGATAAATAACGCAGTAAAGCAGCAGCCGGCAGTAATTGCCGATATACATGAAAAATTTAATGAAAATTCATGGCTTTATACTAACATAAAAGAATTTGATATACATCCTAATTATGTAGGTCATATGCTTATTGCAGAAGAAATTATACAGACTTTAAAACAGTCGGGAAACGGTGAAATTTTCAGAACGGAGCTGAATAAAATTCCGGAAGAATATTATTCGGGATTACCGGACAATATAACCGTTGAAATTTTAGAGCTTGCAGACGGAGAATTCCGTACTGATAAAGCTATAGACAGCTTTACGGAAAAAACCGAAAACAAAACAGAAACCGAGTATAAAAACTCAGAATCTGCACAGAAAACATCTAAAACAACAAAAGAAACAGAAAAAAAGAAAAAGGGTAAGCTTTCGACAGCACTGATAACTATCGGAACAGCGCTAATAATAATATCAGTACTGCGAGCAGCTTATATAAAAAGAAAAAGGATGACAGAAAAATGATACTTTATTTAGTTATACCATGCTACAACGAGCAAGAGGTATTGCACGAAACAGCAAAACAGCTGAAAGAAAAAATGAACAGCCTATGCGGTCAGGGGAAAATATCCGATAAGAGCCGCATTGTCTTTGTGAACGACGGTTCAAAGGACAGAACATGGGAAATTATCGAAGAGCTTCACAAGTCGGACAGTATTTTCAGAGGCATAAAGCTTTCCAGAAACAAAGGACATCAAAATGCTTTGCTGGCAGGACTTATGACCGTCAAGGACGAATGCGACGCCGCTATTTCCCTGGATGCTGATTTGCAGGACGATATCGATGCAATCGACGGTATGATAGATAAATATTCAAAGGAAAAATGCGATATAGTATACGGAGTGCGAAGCGCTCGAAAGACCGATACTTTCTTCAAGAAATTTACCGCTGAATCGTTCTATAAAATAATGTCGAAAATGGGGGTAGAGGTCACCTATAATCATGCCGATTACCGTCTTATGAGCAAAAGAGCGTTAAACGCTTTGGAACAGTTTAAAGAGGTGAACCTGTTTTTAAGAGGTATCGTACCAATGGTCGGCTACAAATCAGACGTTGTTTACTATGAACGAAAGGAACGCTTTGCCGGAGAATCTAAGTATCCCCTTACAAAGATGGTCGCATTTGCCATGGAGGGAATTACTTCCCTTTCGGTAAAACCCATAAGAATGATCACCGCTTTGGGAATAGGAATATTTTCCATCAGTGCAATAATGCTGATATACTTCCTCGTCAGACATTTCATGGGCGAAACCGTTCAAGGCTGGACTTCTATCGTAGTTTCGGTCTGGGCAATCGGCGGACTTCAGCTGCTGTCAATCGGTATCATCGGCGAATATATCGGTAAAATTTATTTAGAAACAAAACATCGTCCGAAGTTTATAATTGAAACCTATTTGGACGATGAAAAATAACAAAAGGGACGCTTTAAAGCGTCCCTTAATTTTGTATTAGTCAACAGGAGTAAACATATCCTTGCCCACTCCGCAAACAGGACACACCCAATCTTCGGGGATATCCTCAAAAGCTGTACCCGGAGCAATTCCGCCGTCCGGATCGCCTTCTTCGGGATCATAAATATATCCGCATGGATCGCACTGATATTTTTTCATAACAAAAAACTCCTTTCAAAATATAAAATTAATTGCCTAAAACGCCTTCCCAAGTCACATCGGGTTTAATGCTTTTTACGGCAAGAAATTTTGCGATAGACGCCGAATCTCTGGCTGACAGTCCGCCGTTATTGTCTGCATCTGCCATAGCTCCGCCCAGGGACTCCTCAAAATCGGGCATGTAGTTAGGGTTAACACTCTTATGTGCCAGGTAACTTGCAATAAAAGCGGCGTCAGCGGCGGTCAGCGTGCCGTCACCGTTAGCGTCGCCCCTTGTACCGATTCCCACAGGAACATAACCCGCAGTCATACCGTTAACCTTAACCCCCGCTGAATACTTCATATCCTCAGACGTCCCTTGATTCACAGGCAGAAAACCTCCGCTGATCGTAATGATTCCTGCGCACAGGACAACGGCAGGAGCGCCAACAGCAGCGAGCAATTTTTTTGTTCTTTTTTTCATTACTGTCTTTTCTGCCTTTCATTAGTTTTCTCTATAATAACACTAAAAATACATTCTGTCAATCAAGCTTTTAAAAAAGCTTAGTAAAATTTTTTATTCTTAACTTTCTTGCCTTGATGCAAGAAAGTTACAAAGAAAATCAATATACTTTCTTTTTTTCGTAATTTTGTAAAATCTTCATCAAAACTTATTATGTTCATTTCTTGTCCCGTGACAAGAAACGAACCAAAGAAACACGTATCGCTTTCTTTTCATGTGAAAAGAAAGCTCGCAAAGAAAAAACTCTATCCGTCATACAGTTTCTGAACTAATAGGACTCCCCGTAAAAGGCAAGACGTTACATCTAAAATTCACACCCATGTTAGATGGGGCAATTATTTTTTCGTCTTTTCAATTATGGTATTCATAATTTCAATTTTATCTGAAAAGTTCAAAGATTTGAATTCTTTTAACATTTCTATTTCCATTTCATCTTTGGCTTCAAGTGTTACATATGGAACATCTGTCCTGCCAAGTAAATAGTCTATAGAACAATTAAGATAATCAGCAATTTTTGCAAAATTTAATGTTAAAATATCTGCACCACGGTTAATTTTGTAAACTGTATTTTTTCCCAATTTACAACTTTCTAATAGTTCATCCACTGATTTTCCCTGTTGCTTTGCCATTAATTTTATTCTATTAGCAATTTCCTGTGAATTATACATAAAACATCCACCTCAATTTTGTATATTATTACAATCTTTCCTAATTAGGTTGATTTTCTCCTTATTAGGTGCTATAATATTACTAAGCTATTGAAAAGGTTTAATGCCCAACGGGCTAAAACAATTTATACATTTAAACACCTTTAAAAAATCACCTTCGTTTTAGTCCGTCAATAGCTTAGTTTTAAAAAAAGGAGTAATATAAATGAGCAGTAATGAATTTGCAAAAAGATTATCTCAGCTTAGAAAGCAAAAAGGTATTACACAACAGAAAATTGCTTGTGATTTGCATTTTACCCAAAATTCTATTAGCTACTTTGAAAACGGTAAACGTCATCCGGATTATACTACATTGATACTCTTTGCTGATTACTTTAATGTTTCAATTGATTATCTCCTTCAACGTACTGATAATCCAATTTATTCTAAAGATAAATAACACCGTATTAGTGACTACTTCTTATAATAATCCTTATCATTCTTTCTTTTTTTAACAACCAAAACTATTACCACAGCAATAACCGCCGCCGCAACAATACCTGCTCCCACAAGAGCTATGATATAGGGCATGTCCTTGTTTCCGTCAAGGTACTCGATCGAGATTTTGTTGTCCTTGGCGTATTTCTTCGCCTGACTGTCAAAATTTGCCTTAACGGTAAAATCATCTATCTTATGGAAATTACCCTCTTCATCATCAGTAAAACCCAAAGCATGCTCCCCTATTTCGGTCACATTGTCAGATATGGTAACGCTTTTAAGGAGAGTACACTCCAAAAATGCGTAAGGACCAATTGTTGTTACCGAATCGGGAATAACAACCTCCCGCAGAGAAGTACAGTCGCAGAATAAACTGTCTGGAAGCTCTGTAACGCTATCGGGAATTTCCATGTATTTCAGCGAGGTACAGTTAGAAAACGCCGCAGTACCAAGCGTAAGCAAGGAATCGTGAAGATTTATTTCGCTGACAAATGTGTTGGCAAAAAATGCTCCGTCGGAAATATACTGTACCGTTTCAGGCAGATTGTAAATATCTTCTGTTTTTCCGGCAGGATAGCTTACAAGATTAGTCATGTCAGCGGTGTAAAGTATACCGTTTTCAGCGGTGTAGGCTGTATTGCCGTCTGCGACCTTGTACTCGTTTAAGTCAGCACAGCCAAGAAAAGCCAGCGAGCCTAAAGAGTTAAGACTGGCAGGAAAATTAACGGTTTTTAATCCCTGACAGTAATAAAAGGACAGACTTCCCAACGATTCAATACCCTCAGGAATATTTAAAGTTTCACCGATAACACCGTAAGCGAATGCATAGTCGCTTATTTTTTTTACTGTTTTCGGTATCTCAAACCATGATAAGTCGTTGCAGTAGCTGAAAGCATACTCCCCGATAGTAGTTATGCTGTCGGGTAATTCAAGGTCGTCAAGCTCCACGCACAGTGCAAAAGTCTGCTTAGGTATTTCGGTAATGCCCTTAGGAATCTTAACTTTTTTCAGAGCCGTACAGCCCATAAATACTGCGTCCCCTAAATACTGTACCGAATCAGGCAGTATCACTTCCGTTAGCTTTTCGCACTCGGCAAAAGCGTTAGAATCTACACCGATCACCTTATAACCGTCCACTACTTCCGATATATTAACAGCGCTTACATCTGCGTTGCAGTCGGAAATATACACTCCTCCGTCAACCTTTTTGTAGGTAAGGACCTCGTCTGTAAAAGTATTTTCGTCAGACTCTGCAGCTGTTTCCTCAGCGCATACAGATATAGAAAAACACGCCGCCATACATGCTGCCGTTAAAATCACGGCAGCTTTTTTTATATACAAAAACTTCATATACTTCTCCGTTTTTTATTCAGATTCGTTGTCATCATCGTAATCGCCTTCATTTTCATCATCATAGTCACTGTTTTTGACTTTTTTAACGATTATAATTACTCCAATAATAATTACAGCGCCAATAATACAGATACTGATTATAACTCCCGGTTTAACCTTTGATTCACTGCTGTTTTTATCTGAATCAGTACTCTCCGGCTGTATTTCATTAAATTTAATACTGTTTTCAGTGCAGTAGGACTGGGCATAAGACCCCGCATATCCGCTGATAGAAAAATCCTCCACAGGGATAATTTGATTTGTCTGATCAGTAGTAAATCCAAAGGCGCTGTAGCCTATACTGATAACAGAAGCCGGAATTTCAATGGTTTTAAAGCCTGTTGAAGCAAAAGTCCCCTGACCTATTTCCGTAAGACCTGCCGGAAAGTTAAATTCCGTCATAGCTTCACACTCAAAAAATGCGGCGTCACCGATTACAGTTACAGTATCCGGCAGTGTTATATTTTTTAATGATTTACAGCCTGAAAAAGTATACTTTTCAATTGATGTTACACCCTCCGGAATCACTACATTGTCCAGTGACTCGCATTCGGCAAAGCAAAACGATCCGATATATTCCAAGCTTTCCGGAAGATTAACGGTTTTAAGCTCTGTACATACCGCAAATGCACTGGACTGAATTGCTATAGTGCCGTCAGGAACTGTAATTTCAGTAGGATTTTTACCGCATGGATAAGCAAAATAAGCAAGACCGTCCTTCCCGACGATTGCACCGCTCTCATCAGCCTTGTAAATCTCATTTTCCTCATCTACTTTAAATTCGGTAATAGCAGTACTGCCGTAAAAGCAATAGTCACCGAAATCTTCGATATTTTTTGAAATGGTTATAGTTTTTATAAATTCTTTTTCATTAAAAGCGTAATCTCCGATTTCCGTAACATTTATACCGTCAATTTCCTCGGGAATTACAACGCTTTCATCATTTCCCAAATATTCCTCAAGAACAACATATTGTTCTCCGCTTTCTTCGGAAGCTTTAACGGAATACTTATAATCTCCGTCTTTAGTTGTCAGATAACCGTCATCCCCGTCTGTTTGGGATTCTTCCGCAGCCGTTTCCCCTTCGGATACTTCCTCATCAGCATAAACGCTTAATGAAAGCGAGCATACTGTTATCAAAGATGTGCTTAATATAAGAGCTAATTTTTTTAATTTCATATTTTTAATCCTCAATTTTATTTATCTGAAGATTTTGTAAAATCTTCAATAAAAATTATAAATTCTTAACTTTCTTGTCTTGATACAAGAAAGTAACAAAGAAAATCAATATACTTTCTTTTTTTCGTAAAAAAGAAAGTATAGCAAAGAAAAGAAAAAGGGTTGGATAAATTAAGTTAATACTTATTCACCCAATAAAAGGCAATTTGTTTCTTTGTTACCGCCATCACCCATCATATCAAAGGGTAATATTGAGACATCTTTCAGTTGCACAAATCTTAATTGGGTGTGAATTTTATATGTCACGTCTTGCCTTTTATGGGGAGCCCTATTAGTTCAACTGCAAAATGACGGATAAAGTTTTTTCTTTGCGAGCTTTCTTTTCAGATGAAAAGAAAGCGATACGTGTTTCTTTGGTTCGTTTCTTGTCACGAGACAAGAAATGAACAACAAAAAATCTTTATATTACTTTCTTAAGAAAGTAATTATTCGACAGTAACGGATTTAGCCAAATTTCTAGGTTTATCCACATCATTGCCCTTCAAAACGGACGTATAATAAGCAATAAGCTGCAACGGTACGACTGCTATCATAGGCATTAAAATATCCTCAATTTCAGGAAGACCGAATTTAAAGTCGGCAATATCGCTGTCAGGCGTATAAGAATCACGGCATATCATTACCACTTTAGCGCCTCTTGCTTTAACTTCCTTAATATTGCTGACGGTTTTTTCAAAAAGCTTTTGCTGAGTAGCGACAGCAATAACAGGCATTCCGTCGGAAATTAATGAAATAGTACCGTGTTTAAGTTCGCCTGCCGCATAGGATTCAGAATGAATATAAGAAATTTCCTTAAGCTTTAAAGACCCTTCCATACTCAGGGCATAATCAAGACCTCTGCCTATATAAAGCAGACTGTCAGCAGTTATAAGGGACGACGCAATATACTGTGTTTCCTCTTTATTTTCAAGTATCTGCTCTATAAGTTCGGGAGTTTTTTGCAAAAGTCCCGTCAAACGTCTGCATTCCGATTCGTCTATTTCTCCCACAGCCAGCGCCAATTCAAATGCCAGAAGATACATAACTGCAATCTGTACCATATATGCCTTTGTGGAAGCAACTGCGATTTCCGGTCCGGCATGAGTATATATCAGCATATCCGCTTCTCTTGCAATGGAACTGCCCTTTGCGTTAACTACTGCAAGCGTTTTAGCGCCCAAATCTTTGGCAAGTCTCATAGCCGCAAGACTGTCGGCAGTTTCCCCTGACTGGGAAATTATAATTACTAAGTCCTTATCGGTAATAAGCGGATCTCTGTATCTGAATTCGGAAGCGATATCCACTATAACAGGAACCTTTGCGAGCTTTTCAATAACGTATTTACCCACCATACCGGCATGCATAGCAGTACCGCAGGCTACCACATAAATCTGATTAAAACCTTTGAGTATTTCGGGAGTGATACCGCATTCCTCAAGGTTCGGCAAACCGTTAGTAATTCTCGGTGCTATAGTAGTTTTTATTGAATTGGGCTGTTCATGGATTTCCTTCAGCATAAAATGCTCGTAACCGCCCTTTTCAGCGGCGTCCATATCCCAATCGGCAGTTTTAAGTTCTTTTTGAATCTCTTTCAAATGACGGTCATAAACAGTTACACCTGCTTTATTCAGTACTGCTATTTCACTGTGTTCAAGCAGGTAATAATCCTTTGTATATTTCAAAATTGCAGGCACATCAGACGCAATAAAGCTTTCATTTTCACCGACGCCCACAATAAGCGGACTTTCACAGCGTACCGCATAAACGGTATCTTTAAAGTCTGCAAAAACGATACCAAGTGCAAAAGAGCCTTCAAGCTCATGCATTACTTTTTTAATTGTTTCAAGAGGATTACCGTCGTAATAATAATCAAGAAGCTGAGCTACAACCTCCGTATCGGTTTCACTTTGAAAAACACGGCCCTGAGAAAGAAGAAATTCCTTCAAAGGCTTATAATTTTCTATTATGCCGTTATGTACGATCGTAACTCTCTCTCCGCTGTGTGGATGGGAATTAACATCTGAAGGCTCGCCATGGGTAGCCCATCTTGTATGACCGATTCCGGCAAAACCGTTAGGAGTTCCTTCTTTTTCCATTTTATTTTCAAGATCCTTCAAACGTCCTTTAGACTTAGCAACCTTAATTTCACCGTTTTCAAAAACTGCAATACCTGCTGAATCATAACCTCTGTATTCAAGCTTAGAAAGAGCGTCGATAAGAACCTCGGTACATTTTCTAGAGCCTACATAACCTACTATCCCGCACATAACATAATGTGATTTTCCCAATTCAAGGAAAATCTACTCCTTTCGTTTCGTTTATCACTATCATTATATCATAGCAGTCGGAAAATTGCAACATACTTGCACTTTATTAGATGACAAATGTGTGAAAAATATCTAAAAATTTCGAATAATGCTCTCCCTTTTGAAAAAACTGGTAAAACTTATTTGTTCATTTCTTGTCTCGCAACAAGAAACGAACCAAAGAAATGCGTTCTTTACTTTCTTTCATGTGAAAGAAAGT
>CATKAZ010000068.1 GCA_949745795.1 uncultured Oscillospiraceae bacterium
ACCAGACTCGAACTGGTGTTGCCGCCGTGAGAGGGCGGAGTCTTAACCGCTTGACCAACGGGCCATTGGTGCACCATCGGGGGCTCGAACCCAGGACCCACTGATTAAGAGTCAGTTGCTCTACCAACTGAGCTAATGGTGCATATAATTTTTAGTACTTAAAAAGTATATCACACTTTTTTAATAATGTCAAGAGTATTTTTTCACATTTTGACATTTTTATTAGATTTTTCTTGTAATCATATAAAGCAGTGCATTACAAATTGCAGCAGCAACATTACTGCCTCCCTTTCTGCCTTTTGCAATAATATAAGGCGTCTTTCCATTCATAATAATTTCCTTTGACTGAACAACATTCACAAATCCAACCGGTACTCCAATAATAAGTTCCGGATGTATCAAATCCTGTTTAATAAGCTCGTCAAGACGAATAAGCGCTGTCGGAGCATTTCCCACAGCATATATTAGTGGTTCTTTAATTGCCGCTGCCTTATCTACAGATGCCGCTGCTCTTGTAATCCCTTTTATTTTGGCAGTTTCAGCAACGTCATTGTCTGCCATAAAGCATTCTGCACGGCAATTTAAACTTTCCAGTGCGCTTTTATTGATTCCTGCTTTGACCATATTAGTATCAGTTACTATTACAGCACCCTTTTTCAATGTTTTTATTGATTTTTCAACTGCATTTTCCGAAAAGCATAGATTCTCCAGATAGTCAAAGTCAGCCGTTGTGTGTATTACACGCTTTACTATTGATTTTTCCATAGGAGAAATATACCTGCCGTTAAGCTCCTGTTCAATGATTTCAAAGCTTCTTTTTTCAATATCTTCCGGAAGAATATGTTCAATATTCAATATTCTATCCCCTTTCTTGCTATAATTCCTTTTTCATAGGGATGCTTTACTGCCGAAATACAACTAACATAATCTGCTCTTTTAACAAATTTTTTATCAGGGTTTCTGCCTGTGATTATAAGCTCAAGATGTTCGGGCTTATTGATTATAAAATTTTCTGCTGTTTCTTTATCCACAAGTCCATAATTATAAGCGGCATTAAACTCGTCCATTATCAGCATATCAATAATTTCCTTATCGGCAAGTTTAATTGCTTGTAACAGCATCTTATTATGACAATATCTTATTTCCGATTTATCTTTTTCTGACATGGTATTGTAAAAACCGTAATTACGATTACAACGTTCCACTGAAATCCCGTCTGTTTTTTTTAGCAAATTAATTTCTCCGCTGTCGCTTCCCTTTAAAAACTGTATAAAATGTACTTTCATTCCCTGCCCGGCAGCACGCAGCGCCAAACCGACAGCAGCAGTTGTTTTCCCTTTTCCGTCACCGCAGTAAATATGAATAAGTCCCATTTATATACCCTCCTCAAGAATCTTATAAACAAGATTCATATCAATATTTTTACGCACTTCATCTGCAAGAATATCATACTGTTTTTCCTTGTAAGCCTTTCGGTCAATAGCTTTTTCAGTATACTCTAATCCTTTGGCGTTATAAAGACTGCGCACAATACCTTCTGCAATTTCATTCTCATCAAAGATTCCATGAACATAACAGCCGTAAACATTACCGTGAAAAGCTCCGTCGATATAACCGTCAGATAACTCAAGCATACCGTTTTTTATGCCATATGACTCACCCATATGAATTTCATATCCGCTGAATTTCTTACCGCTCAGTTCAGAAAAAATACCGCTGATGTTATTAAATTTTCCGCTGATTCGAGTTATTTTTTTTTCATTTTTAAAAACAGTTTTTATCCCCAGAAGTCCCATACCCACAATACTTCCGCCGCCTTCTGTACAATCGGGATCTTCAATATTATCACCCATCATCTGATAACCTCCGCATATTCCGAATACAGGTATATTTTCCGAAACGAGTTTTTTTATTGCTGTTTCCAATCCGCATTCCCGAAACCATTTCATGTCGGAAATTGTATTTTTTGTTCCGGGAATAATTACAAAATCCGGCTTTTTCAATTCGCTTACTTTTGATACATATCTTACCGAAACATTCTCAAACTGTCTGAATACATCAAAATCGGTAAAATTTGAAATTTTAGGAAGTCTTATAACAGCAATGTCTATAAGCCCCTTATTTTCCGATTGTACCAGCTTTCCGGACAAACTGTCCTCATCTTCCAGATCACAGTAAATATACGGTATCACTCCGGCAACAGGCTTATCACCCATTTGTTCAAGCATTTCTAGTCCGGGATTTAAAATATTTTTATCTCCCCTGAATTTATTTATTAACAATCCCTTTACCAAAGATTTCTCATTTTCCTCCAGCAGCATAAGAGTACCTAAAAGCTGAGCAAACACTCCTCCCCTGTCAATATCGCCTGCAAGAAGTACAGGCGAACACGCCATTTTCGCCATACCCATATTTACAATATCATCTTTTTTCAAATTGATTTCCGCAGGACTCCCAGCACCCTCAATTACAATTATATCATACTTTTCAGCTAATGTGTTATAAGCGTTCATAATATCAGGAATAAGCTTTTTTTTATATTTAAAATAATCTGAAGCCTTCATATTTCCCAGTACATTTCCGTTTACTATGACCTGAGAACCTACATTATCAGTCGGTTTAAGCAATATCGGATTCATCAGTACCGAAGGTTCAATTCCTGCTGCTTCAGCCTGCATAACCTGAGCTCTGCCCATTTCAAGTCCTTCAGATGTTATATAGGAATTAAGTGCCATATTCTGAGATTTAAACGGCGCACAGCTAAAACCGTCTTGTTTAAAAATACGGCAAAGCGCTGCCGCTATAATACTTTTTCCGACATTAGACATAGTCCCTTGAATCATTATAGATTTAGCCATTTTTCAAACACCTTTCCATAGCCGATATCAGATATTCGTTTTCTTTTCGGGTACGCACGGCAATACGGTAAAAGCCTTTGCCCAATCCCTCATAATTTTTACAGTTCCTAATTGCAATTCCTTCATATTTTAAAAGTTCATCAATCTTAAGATTTTCTGATTTAAACATAATAAAATTTGTTTTTGAGGGAAAAATTTTTAAATTCATTTCACTAAGATGTTCGATAAGAAATTTTCTTTCCTTTGAAACAAATTCAATTGTTCTTTTTATAAAATCTGTATTTTCCAATGCAGCAGAACCTGCAAGCTGTGCCGGAACAGAAACGCTCCAAGGCTGTCCTAAATTACGGATCTTTTCAATAAGTACTTGGTTTTTACTTAGAATATATCCCAAACGCAGTCCTGCCATGGCATAAATTTTTGTAAAAGCTTTCAGTATGACAATATTTTTACATGTTAAAAACTGCTTCGACGTTAAATTTGAACCGTTCAGCACAAAATCCATAAAACACTCATCAATTACCAGTATAACATTATGTTTATTACAATCGTTTATAATTTTTTTTAATATATTAATGTCAGTTACATTTCCGACGGGATTATTAGGATTGCATAAAAAACAAATATCCTTGTCTGACAGCAAATCAGAATCAAAATCCTTAATTGCATATCCGTTTTCTTCTTTTAAATAATAATATTCTATAATACATCTGCTGTCAATCAGCGCTTTTTCGTACTCGGAAAAAGACGGGGCAAAAAGCAAAGCCTTGTTCGGATTTACAGCGCTGACTATACGGTAAATCAAATCCGCTGCGCCGTTTCCGCAAAGAATATTTTTTGCCGGAATATTTTCATATTCCGATATAGCTTTTATTAAATCAGAATTGTCAGGATCCGGATAAAAGGAATACATTTCTATACTTTCAGTCAAATTTTTTTTTACATTTTCCGGCATTCCCAAAGGATTTATATTTGCGGAAAAATCATATTTTATACATTTATCTGTATTACCGCCATGCTGATATTTTTTCATAGAAAACACCCTGCTGCTATCATTCTTAATATAACAGATACTGCCAGCATCAATACCGATGTACAGTACATCAATCTGTTTGCTTTTTTTATATCTTCTTTATCAATCGGACGATTATTATCTCCGATTGTTTTCTTTTTACATAGCTTTCCGAAGTAGTAAGCATCTCCTGCAAGCTGAATATCCAAAGCCCCAGCGCATACCGATTCTGTTTGTGCGGAGTTCGGACTTGCATGATTTAATCTGTCTCTTTTCCAAATTTTAAATGCATTTTTTCCGTTCAGTCCAAGAATAAATGAAGAAGCCACCATAATTAACGCAGTAAATCTTGAAGGAATAAAATTAAAAATATCATCAATTTTTGCAGGAATTTTACCAAAATTTTTATATCGGTCATTTTTATATCCGACCATAGAATCCATAGTATTTACCGATTTATAAAGATATCCCAAAGGTACGCCGAATGCCATATAAAACATTGGAGCAGTAACGCCGTCGGAAGTATTTTCCGCAACAGTTTCAACAGCCGCTTTAATAATTCCCTTTTCATCAAGATTTTTAGTATCTCTTCCAACTATCATAGAAACTGCTTTTCTTGACTTTTCTATATCATGATTGTCAATAGCTTGATATACCTTCATACTTTCTTTTTCCAAACATCTCGCCGCTAAAAGATAATATCCCATAACACTTTCGACAGCAATTCCCAACAACAAATTTATTTTATAAGCTGAAAAAATAATGCATAATGGTACGATAAATGACAGCGTCATTATTATCAGCGCCATAACTGTTCCGGCTGTTTTTTCATCTTTGAAAATCTTTCTGGTGATTTTTTCAAATACTGCAATACCTTTTCCAATCAATCTTATCGGATGCGGCAGTTTATATGGGTCTCCAAATATAAAATCCAATAAAAATGCCAAAAATAAAGGCATAACAAAATACAAATATCTCATTTTAGCTCCGTTATTATTTTAAGTTGTCCATTTTCAAATTCAGTAATATACCCGGCTCCGTTTTTCACCTGATAAGAATAAAAATCAGATTTTGGAACAGCGTATTTTTCAAGTATTGCCATAATCGTACCTCCATGAACTATCAATGCAGCGGTACTCTGAAACGTTTTAACAATACCTTCAAATTCATTACAGCATCGTGTTTTAAACTGTTCATGACTTTCTCCTTTCGGAATTGGTATTGTCCCCATACTGTCAATCCAATTTTGATAATCGGGATTATTTTTTAATTCATCGTAATTTTTTCCTTCAAAGCTACCGAAATCACATTCACGAAAATCACTGCAAATTATGTATTTACTGCTCGGATAAATAATTTTTGCAGTTTCAATACATCTTTTCATAGGACTGACAAAAACAATATCTGCATTAGGATATAAACGTTTTTTTATTTCTTCAATTCCCTTTTGAGATAGTGATTCGTCAATTTTACCGATATAGCGTTTTTCTTCATTACCTTTTGTTTGCCCATGCCTAATAAAAATTATTTTCATCTGCATTCGTCCTTTATTATTACAGGTATACCTCCCGATAATCTTATAACCTTTCTTGATATAGATGCAATATAACAGCAAAGACGCCCTGTCTGTTCTCTCCAATTACGTTCAAATCGATTGATCGGTACGATACCGTTTCCGATTTCATCAGTAATAATTATTGTATTTTCATCAAGGGAATCAACAATAATTTTCATTTCTTCAGAGGTTTTTCCGGCGTTTATCATTCTTTTGACCAAAATATGAAAATTTTTAATACACAGAAACTTATTTATTTCTTCAATTACAACTGTTTTTCCGTCAGCTATATTTCTCTCATCAATCCTAAAAGTTGAAACAGTATAATCAGTTTTACCCTGATATGCTCCTCCGGTTATAAGATACATTTTATTTTCCCCCATATTAATGGCGTAATAACTGTCGTTATAAGCATCACAAGCTCACAAATCTGTAAAAAATACCCTTCAAGATCGCCTGTTATCCCGCCGAAATTTTTATAAGCAAACCTCTTATACGCAAAAAAAGTCATAATACCCACAGCAATTACTACTGATCCAATCACATAATTTATAAATAAAACCACTGAAGAACAAACAACAAAAATCGCTGCAAGTATAACAATTACCGACTTTTTTTGAGATGCTTCGGTAAAGGAATATAGACTGCCGTCACCTTTGGCGTTTTTTAAAATTACGGCTGCAAATCCGCTCAATGTTCTTGACAATACAAATGTAAATCCACATATTGCCGCTGCTTTCAGGGATTTAATTTCACTGAATAATCCTGTCTGTATTACAAAATATATAATAGAATAAATTACCGCAAACGCTCCGATATGAGGATCACTCATAATTTCAAGTCGTTTTTCTTTATTTCCATATGATGATTTAGCATCAATTACATCACAGAATCCGTCCATGTGGATACCTCCTGTAACAATTATCGGAATTGCCGTACATACTGCCGAAAACAGTACAGTGTTAATATTAAATTTATTTGAAATACAGTACCATAAAATAATTAGCAAACCCGATACCGCACCTACAAAAGGAAAAAATCCCAGAGCATAACGTCTGTTTTCCTCACACCACTTTATTTTAGGTACAGGTATCCTGGAATACATGGCAAACGCAGATATAATTGACTTGAAAAATTTCATATCAAATTTCCTTTCAAAATATACGGGATTCCGTATACTGACTCTATTACATTATCGGCAAATTCAAAAACCCTTCGGTTAATTTCTCCAAGTACTTTCATATATTCCATAGTTTCCTTATCATATAAAATACCGTCGGAAAAAATCTCATTGGTAACTATTATAAACTGTGAAACCATATTATTTATTATTTCAATACCCGAAATAATTTTATCAGCCGCAGCGTTTTTTTGTGTTCTGCCTGAAAATATTTCATTAGCACATAAGTTTGACATACATTCCAGCAAAACTATATCATTATGAGTAAAAATAAGTTCATCAATATCAGTATATTTTTCAATAGTTTCAAAACCCTTTTCAGCTCTCATTTTTCGATGACGTTGAATTCTTCTCATTGCTTCCTCTCCAAAAGGTTCCATTGCGGCAATGTAATATTTTTTTCCGTCAGATTTTACGGCAATATTCTCTGCAAGCTCCGATTTACCGCTCCCACTGCCCCCTGTTACAACTGTCAGCATTTTGAATAGTCCTCATACTGCTCCATTTTCAGTTCATCGAATCTATGTGCGGAATGATAAACCGACAAGGCACCGTCCAGCAGCGGTATCAGCATTGCTCCTCCCGTCCCCTCGCCAAGACACAGTTCGCCGTCAATTATAGCTTTAAGTCCCATAGACTCAAGCATCTTTATTCCGGCAGGTTCTTTTGAAACATGAGAACAAAGCATAAAGTTCACAGCTTCAGGATTGATCATACATGCAATCTTCGCAGCAACAGATGAAATAAAACCGTCTATTACAATCGGTATTCTGTAGACAGCTCCGCCAAGATACAGTCCTGTCATACCGGCAATATCAAATCCGCCGATTTTTGAAAGAAGTTCAACAGGTTTATTTTTATCAGGTTTATTTACTGCAATTGCATGTTCAATTACATGAATTTTATGTTCAAGTCTTTCCTTGTCCAATCCGGCTCCGCAGCCTGTTACATTTCTTACCGATTCTCCCAAAATAACAGACGCAATAGCAGAAGCGGTAGTTGTATTTCCAATACCCATTTCACCGGTTATTAAGATATCGTATCCTTTCGCTTTCAAATCTCTTACAATATCCATGCCGGCTGCGATTACATGCTCCGCCTGCCTTTCAGTCATAGCGCTTTCGGAATATATATTTTCAGTACCGTTCGATATTTTTCTTTTTATTATTCTTTCATCGTCAATATCGGTTTTCATACCTATATCGACAGCAATTACATCTATATTATAAGGCTTTGAAATAAGGTTTATATTTGCTCTGCCGTTTGCAATGCTTTCAGCCACCAAAGACGTCACTGAACTGTCTGATTGAGAAATACCCTCGGCAACTACTCCGTTATCGGCACACATTACAACCGTACAGCGTTTATTTATTTTAACTTCGGCATTACCCGTAATTCCGGCAATTTTAGTTACTGCTTTTTCAAGCAGTCCCAGACTCCTAATAGGTTTGGCAACGCTGTTCCACTTTCGTTCCGATAATTCCATTGCCAAATAATCAGGTTCAGCAATTTTACACAATCTTTCCATACTTGCTCCTATATTCTAAACACTTTTTCAGAAACGATTCCACCATTGAAGGTTTATTATAAAAATAAAAGTGAGGAAATCCGGCGATTATATTTTCAGTACTGTAACCGCACTTCCACTGATTACCGTTTAATTTTCTCGCCGTAAAGCATTCACCGCAGCAGCTGCTGTCCCAGTAATGAAACTCATGAGCTTTAATAATTTCACCCTTTTTACAGATCAAATTATCCTGCTCTGCTGTTAATTCGGCATAGCCGAATTTCTGTAATTTTGAAGTTTCAAATACTATAGCGTCAATTACTCCCGCCATTGCATATTTCTGTCCGTCAAGAAAATTTATAGATTTATGAAGATACATAAAACCTCCGCATTCCGCAATTATCGGTACATAACCGTCTGCTGCGTTTTTGATGCTTTCAAGCATTCCTCTGTTTTCAGAAAGCTCCTTTGCATAAAGCTCCGGATATCCTCCGCCGAGCATCAAACCGTCAATATTTTCCGGAAGTTTATTGTCCTCCAAAGGAGAAAAGAAAATTATTTCTCCCCCCATATTCCTAATTAAGTCCAGATTGTCCTCATAATAAAAACAAAATGCTCTGTCATAAGCAACAGCAACCCTTACACGTTTGTCATTTTTCAGTTTTGGAATCTTCGGCATCTCACAATGTACTATGTTAGCTTTTTCGGAAGCTGCAATTATTTTATCAATAAGTATTGTTTTATTTATCTGCTCCGAAATCATCTTTAATTTACCATTAAGATTTTCAACTTCATCGGCAGTAATAAGTCCCAAATGACGACTTCCTATATAAAAATCATTATTTTTAGGTATATATCCAAAATATTCTGTTTCCATTTCACTGCAAAGTTTTCTAACATCATATTCAAGTGAAGGCGGCATTCGGTTAAAAATAAATCCGGCAATGTTATTGGGTGCTTTGTAAGTAAGATATCCTTTCATTACTGCTCCTATTGAACCGCTCATACCCGAACAGTCTATAACAATTATGACAGGTGTTGCTGTATCATTTGAAATGTCAAAGGCTGATGCTTTTCCGCCGTAACCGTCATAAAATCCCATAACTCCTTCTATAACCGAAATATCCGAATCACGGCTGTTAAAATCCAAAAGATAATTTAAAGTATTTTTATCGCTAAAAAATCCATCAAGATTTCTTGATTTTACATTTAAAATTTTACTGTGAAACATAGGATCAATATAATCAGGACCGCATTTAAATGCCGATACTCTAATTCCCATTTCTTTAAGTACCTTTAACAATCCGCATGTAATAGTTGTTTTTCCGCAGCCGCTGTGAGTTCCTGCAATCATAATTCTGTTCACACAATCACTCCTTTTATTATGAATACGGGATTTTCAGCAGACAACATTGTATACCCTCCTACAACATTTGTTCGTGTAATTGCCGCTTGAACTATTTCTGTTTCAGCGCCGCATTTTCTAAAGCTATCCATTACCGTATTCAGCGTTTCCAGAGAAACAGCGGTAACGACAATCACGGCTTTTGCGTTTTTTTCAAATACAGTTTTGATTATTGGCTGACATTCTCCTCCGCTGCCGCCGATAAAAACACGATCGGGAACAGGAAGCTTTTC
The DNA here is from genome assembly GCA_949745795.1 of uncultured Oscillospiraceae bacterium. Classification (GTDB taxonomy): domain Bacteria; phylum Bacillota; class Clostridia; order Oscillospirales; family Ruminococcaceae; genus Porcipelethomonas. The sequence goes on from CATKAZ010000068.1 coordinate 9,751, forward strand.
TATATTATCTATGGCATTTCCACTGATAATTTCAATATTATCGCATTTAAAAGAATGTTTATTTTTATCCGTAAGGCTTACGGCTTTTGGATTCCTTTCAATCGAATACACCTTCCCACTGCTGCATTGCAAAGCCATTTCAACAGATACCGAACCTGTTCCGCTTCCTATATCCCAGCACACAGAATCATTGGATATTCCAAGCTTTGATAAAACTATGCTGCGTACTTCGGACTTGGTCATAGGAACATGTCCTCTGATAAATTCACCATCCGATATCCCCGACCGCTTTGCCTTTTCACAAGCTGTATTAATCACCGTCATAACCGACAGCAATGCAGTGTCTGTTTTAACAAAATCCTCAGCAGTACCGTGAAGTATTTTTTCGTTATCATATCCCAAATTTTCACCTATATAAACTTCCATATCGTTCATTGCGTATTCACATAAGCGTCTGCACACCTGTGCCGCTGTAATTTTTCCTCCCAGTAGAAAAAATGTTTTCTCATTTTCAGATACATGACGTACTATATTTGATTCTTCTGCATGAAGACTTACAAACTTTATATCCTGCCAGCTTATTCCGATCCTTGAACAAAAATAAACAGCCGAGGAAATTCCGCTGACAACCTCATAATCCATATCAGAAATTTTAGGTAAAAGCTTTGCTGTTCCGCTGAAAAACCCGCAATCGCCTGACATAAGTACTACGGCAGTTTCAAAATTTTCCGTATGCAGAAAATTTGAAATCTCACTGCTGTTATATGTTGACAGTACAGGCTTTTCAAGATACTGAAAACATTTTAATATTCTTTCGGCTCCAATCAAAATATCCGCTGATTCAATCAAATTCTTTGCATACTCAGTCAGAGTATTTCTGCCGTTCATACCAATACCTATAATCTTTACCTTTTTACTGCTCATCTTTAATCCTCATTAATAGTTTTTTCATTTCTTCTATGGAGTAACCCTGTTCAATAGGCTTGCTGATAATCAGTACTTCACAGCCACACAATTTTGCAGCGGTAATCTTATCAGAAAATCCGCCGATTTTGCCGCTTTCCTTAGTCACAACAATATCAGCATTATAACTTTTTATATGACGGTAATTTTGCTCTGCGGTAAACGGACCGACTTCGCTGATAATATTTCCCCTTTTAAATCCCAATTCAATACAGCTGTTAATAATTTTACTGTCCGGCAGCACCCGCACAACAATTCTTTCAGAAAAGTTTTTTATTATAGTATATTCTGCAAGATTTTTGCTTCCGGTGGTCACAAGAATATTTCCTCTTGTTGTATCTGCATACGCTGCAGCGTCAGAAATATTATTAAAATACTTTACTTTATTATATTCAATTATCTCTTTAGCCCTTACTATACGAAAAATCTTTGTATTGGTATTTTCACATGCTTTTCTTATATTTTCAGTTGCCGATTCCGCAAAAGGATGAGTAGCGTCCAGCACTAACGAAAATTTTTCTTTTTTCAGAATATTTATTATCTGACTGTAATCTTTTTTTCCGGTAAATATTTTAAGCGAATCGTAAGACGAGATCAATTCCTTACCAAATTCAGTAGTTACGCACACTGCCGAAGATATACGGTTATTATGACAAAATTCCGCAAGCTCTCTTCCTTCTGTCGTTCCGCCGAAAATAAGTACTCTAAACATTTTTATACCCTCTGGGCGTTATCATTTTATTGTTTATAACCTTTGTGTCACTGTTTCCTACAAACACTGTTGTAAACATATCCGCATGAAAATCCTGAAGCTGAGAAAGAGTAAAAATACCGCTTTCCTGCCCGTTTCTTCCGATATTTTTTACATAGCCGCATATTGTTTCACCCGACTTGAATTTTAACATTATATCACACGCTTTCTGTAAATAATCGCTGCGTTTTTTCGACGAAGGATTATATATACAAATAACAAAATCCGCCGCCGCAGCACATTCAAGACGCTTTTTTATTTTTTCCCACGGCGTCAGAAGATCCGAAAGACTTATCACAGCAAAGTCATGAGTAATAGGTGCGCCGAGAACAGCTCCGCCGCTTAACGCAGCGGTAATACCCGAAACAATTTCAATTTCCGCATTGGGATAATTTTCCGAAAGCTCCAAAGCAAGTCCCGCCATACCGTAAACTCCGCTGTCGCCGCTGCATATTAAAGCCGTTTGAGTACCCTCCGATACCCTTTCCAATGCATATTTAACACGGTCGGTTTCCTTTTTCATAGGAGTAGAATAATACTCCTTCTGAGGATAATATTCTTTTATAATATCCGTATATGTCGTATATCCTACTATAAGACTGCATCGCTCGATTACACTGCATGCTTCTACTGTCATACTGCTGTAATTTCCCGGTCCGAATCCCACAATATATAATTTCATAAAATCTCCTTTGCAAAATCTATGGATACATTAGTTTGAGCCGCACTGCATGTAATTCCGTTTTCCGCAGTTTTAGGAACAATAATATCGCCCTTACTGCACAATACGGCGCTGCGCTCGCATACATTATCAACACCTGTTACTTTTTTTACAAATTCAGAACCTGTAAAATTTCCCTTTACGGTCATAAGCTCCTGCGTAGAATATGTGAATAATTCTATACGATACTTTTTACATAATTCCAAAATACCTTTTTCATTTGATTTTAAATCAATAGTTGCAATACGACCGATTTTGTATAAGGGAATTTTATTTTTTTCAAGAAAATTAAATAAAAAGCTTTCGATTTCCTCTAATGCCTTACCCTTTTTACAACCGATTCCCAAAACAATATTTTGAGGTACAAGATTAAGAGTACAAGAAAATGGTTTTTTATTCGTATCATCTGAAATACATATTCCGATTTTACGGTTTAAATCCCTGCAAAGTTCATTAGGCAGGTTTTCAATGTCATAATCGCTAACCAAACCAATCTTACTGTTCTGCAAAACTGCTGACGAAACAGCTTTAGCAATCTTCATATCGGAAATATAGAGTTTATTTGCCTTTGCAAAACTGTCAACCGAGAACTTTCCTCCCGTATCGGTAGCGGTAGTAATAACTGCTTTTGCTCCCGTTTCATCTGCAATTATCTGTGCGATTCTGTTAGCTCCTCCCAAATGCCCTGATAATATAGGAATTGCATAATTAAACTGTTCGTCCATAACGATAACTGCCGGATCGGAGGTTTTTGAATTTATCATCGGCGAAACAGTACGGACCGCTATGCCGCATGCACATATAAAAACCAATATATCATATTTATTGAAAATTATTTTTATAAGCATTGATAAACTTTCGTAGCTTTCCGCACTGTCATATACATATTTACTGTAACAGAATCTTTTACATTTAAAGCCTTTTGTTTCAATTTTTTCATACAGTAATTTCGACTGCATTGCTCCCTTTTCAGTTACAGATATTATTGCCGCTGTCATTTTTTTACCTTCCTGAATTCCGTTTCAAAATCAGTATCATATAGCTTGGAAAGAGAATAATTATCACCCAAAAAATTTCCTACCGTAATAAGCGCCGTTTTTTTTATATTATTTTTTTCAGCTGTTTCCGCTAAAGTTTTTACAGTGCAACGACATACCTTTTCGTCTTTCCAGCTTGCCTTATAGACGATTGCCGCCGGAGTTTCCGGACTGTACCCTCCGAAAATAAGCTTTTGAGAAAGCTCTGCCAGCATACCTGTACTCAAAAAAACAACCATTGTTGCTCCATGCTTTGCAAGTTCTGAGATATCCTCTTTTTGAGGTACTGGCGTTCTGCCTGCCATTCTTGTAATAATTACTGTCTGAGAAACATCAGGAAGAGTATATTCAGCTTTAAGCGCTGCCGCTGTTCCGCAAAATGAACTCACTCCGGGACAAATTTCATAGGGTATTGAAAGAATATCCAATCTGTCCATTTGCTCTCGTATTGCACCGTAAACGCTGGGATCTCCCGTATGAAGTCTTACTGTCATTTTACCGTTCCGATCTGCATTCTTCATAACATCAATTACTTCGTCCAAAGTCATATAAGCGCTATTATAAATTTCGCAGTCCTTACGGGCATAATCCAAAAGCTCCGGATTTACAAGCGAACCTGCATAAATTATAACATCTGCCTGAGAAATCAGTCTATGTCCTCTGACAGTAATCAGATCCGGACTTCCACAGCCTGCCCCAACAAAATTAACCATTACACTCCTCCTTTATAAATTTAATAATTCGGTCAGCCCTAGACGTTTTTCCAAGTACTCCATACTTATTTGAAAACATCAGCGCACCGATTTCCAATAAATTTTTCACCCTTGCATTAAGATAAAATTGTATTTTATCCATTAAAATTTCCATTGCCCTTTCAAGTAATCCCACAGATTTTAATATTCCTAAAGCATTATCTGCCGTTATACATTCATGAATTTTTTTCAGAGTTTCAGTATCCGCACCGGCTAAAAGTCCGCATGTAATCAATACATCCATTCTGCCGTCTGCATTTGAAGAATGAGTGTTCATTATACCTGCTCCCAGCTTTACAAGCTTACCCGCATGACCGGCTATTAGTACTCTTTCAAAACCAAATTCCACTGCAAAGTCTACAGCATCACCTATAAAATTACTGCACTTTACAGTCTTATCAAGCTCCGGCAAATGCTCTTTCAGGAAAGTTCCGCTGTAATTACCGATTGTAATCAGAATATTCTTTCTGCCCTGAGCCTTTATCATACTTTCTTCAGTACGGATCGTTTCTATTACGGCTCTGCTGCTCATAGGTTCAACTATTCCGCTTGTACCGATTATCGATATGCCCCCTTCGATTCCCAGTCTGGGATTATAGGTATTCCGAGCAATTTTTTCACCTTCCGGCACAGATATAATTATCCTGAAACCGCCGTTATAATCATATTTTTCGGCAATTTCCGCTACAGTGTTCTCAATCATTTTTCTGGGCACTGTATTAATTGCAGCTTCTCCGACTTTTCTGTCAAGTCCGCTTTTAGTAACTCGTCCTACACCTTTTCCGCCGTCAATAATTATTCCGGAAGTAAGCTTTTCAACTCTTGCGTATACAAGTATTCCGTTTGTTACGTCCGGATCATCGCCGCTGTCTTTTTTTACTGCACATTCAGCATAATCAAAGCCGATTTGAGGATTTTCAATATCAAGTTCAAGCAATATTCCTTTTGGAGTCATTAAACTTATTTTATCTATTTTTATTTCACTCAAAAGCATTAATGCAGACGCCTTTGCAGCAGCTGCAGCGCAGGAACCCGTTGTATATCCACAGCGTAGTTTTTCAGTACCGCAGTAAATATATTCTTCAAGCATTTTCATTTTCCTTTGAATCTTTTATAATCATAAGTGAAAAATATCCGTTTTCCGTGTCATGTATACCGTACTGTATTCTTTCGTTTTCCAGTCCGCAGGATTCAACAATTACAGTATTATCTGACATTCCGTACTTTTCCACAAGATTTTTTACTCTGTCCATATGCTTTCCGCTTTTCATTATAACCTTAGTACCGCTTACCGACATTAAATTTTCAAGTTCGTCAGAATAACCCGGAGCGACTACAAGTACTTCTCTGCGGGAAACAAGAGTTTTTTTCAGTCTTGCAGCCGCAGCGCAAAAGCTTGGTACTCCTGCACAAATTTCTGTTTCAAATCCGTTTTTTTCAATAATTTCGGCAATATAAGAATATGTGGAATAGATAGAAACATCACCGATATTCAGCATTGCTGTGTCATGTCCCTGGCGAAGATATTCCATAATTATTTCCGCGGATTTTTGATGATTTTCACGTGTTTTCTCAGTATTATGCGACATAAGAAATTTAATCGGAATAATAAGTTTATTTGACATATCAACAGACTGCTGCGCAATTGACAGTGCAAGCATATTTTCATTTTTAGTCTGCGGTACAATTATAATACCGCACTTTTTTATAATATTTACAGCTTTAATGGTTATCAGCTCCGGCTCTCCCGGACCTACACTTACTCCGTAAAATTTTCCGTTCATATAATCCCCTTTTATTCGACGATATTAATTTTTAGTACTTTCTTAATTTTATCATATAATTACATTTTTTTCAAGAACGCTATTTACGTTTTATCATACAATAAATATTATCAGCAGACAAATTATAATAAACAAGCTAAAAAACATATTTTAAAAAAGGAGGCGATTTAATTGATGTTTAATTTATTTGGAAATGTGTTAAATAATCTTTTCCTTCTAGCGCTACATATTGACAGTAGAAATGTTTTTCCAAAACCGCTGTCTAAACAGGAAGAAGAAGAATGTTTCAAAAAAATGAAGGAAGGAGATGAATCTGCCAGAAACAAACTTATAGAACACAATTTAAGGCTTGTGGCACATATTATTAAAAAATATTATTCAAATTTAAAGGATCAGGATGAATTAATTTCAATTGGTACGATTGGATTGATAAAAGCAGTATCAACTTTTGATTTCCTAAAAGGTAATCGATTTGCAACTTATGCTAGCAGGTGTATTGAAAATGAAATCTTAATGCATTTTCGTGCTCAGAAAAAAACTTTAGGAGATGTTTATATTGACGATCCTATAGATACAGATAAAGATGGTAATCCGTTGACATTAATGGATATCATGGGTGATGGAAAGGATATTGTTGAACAAGTTGATTTATCCATAAGATCCAGACAATTGTATGGTTTTCTTAAAAATGCTCTTGATGACCGAGAATTTGAAATTATAAAGCATCGTTATGGTCTGTATGGCTGCAATGCCCTTACTCAAAGAGAAGTAGCACAAAAACTTGATATTTCTCGTTCATATGTTTCAAGAATTGAAAAAAAAGCTTTAACTGCACTACGTAAAATGTACGATCAAAATCCATATTAATAAAATCTAAAACAGTGTATTAATAAAAATTAATACACTGTTTTTTTATTTATACTGAAGAAAAAACAAAAAATCATGAAATTGTAAAAAGATACAAAAAGGAGGGTTAATTATGAAAGTAAAAAAATACTTAATTCATGGTCTGATCGGACTAAAATTAAACTTTGTACATACCCTGTCGCTTGATGCTAAGGGAATATTAACACGAATGGTAAACCTGCCGGAATGTGATTATATAACCCTAAAAGAATTTCAAAAACGGTTTCCCAAAGACAGTCTGATTGCAACAAAAAAAGGTTTAGATGAACTTGTCGAAAATAATTATGTTTTAAAAAGCGATGATGGAATTTATTCGGTAAATAAGGTTGCCATAGTGCAGAATATGTTTTGGATTGAACCGAATTTAACAGATGTTAAGCTTACTAACAAATAAACAAATTGGAGAAATAAAATGTCAACAGTTTTTAAAGTTTTTAAAACCGAAAAATTTTCCGTAATATCAAACTATCATCTTTTTGACAAGCGGCTTACTCATAAAGCCACAAACTTATTGACAACTATGCTTGCGCTGTCACCTACATGGGATTATACGCTTGAAGGGTTAGCATCATTGAAGAAAGACGGTATTGACGGTGTTCGTTCGGGTATTAGAGAATTAGAAAAATTAGGATATTTAACCCGAAAACAGCTAAGAAATGAAAAAGGACAATTAGCACATAATGAATATCTTGTTTATGAGACACCGGAATTAAATCCAAACTTTGCAAAAGACAATGGGAATTGCCAAAAACTACCGTCATCGGAAAATCCCACAACGGATGAAAAAAGCAAAAATTCACCGTCATTGGAAAATCCCACAACGGATAAAAAATGCAGTCCACCGTCATTGGAAAATCCGTCAACGGAGAATCCAACGCAATTAAATACTAAATTATTAAATACTAAATATATTAATCAATCTTATCAAGATAATAATAATAATAT
>CATKAZ010000069.1 GCA_949745795.1 uncultured Oscillospiraceae bacterium
AAATCTTACAATGATATTTTAAACTATTTTTATTAAAATTTCAATTGGATTTTTAAAATTACATAAATAAATTATATAAACTTTTTTCTTTTATACAAATTTTATACTTAATTTCGTATAAAAATTAATAGTATTTACAATAAATTAAGTTATGGAATAAGAACATTAACATTTTTTGTAATAAAATTTGTAAAAGGTGTAAGGGTTTTGATGGAAATTACGGTTGTTAAATATGCAGTTTAAATAAATAAAGATTAAATGCAAGAAAAAAATTATTGATTTTAAAAAAAAATATGTTATAATAATAATTGTAAATAAAAAGGGTAAAATTATTAATCGGAGGATGCTTTTGGAAAGGGAAGATTTGAAAAAAGAATTATTAAAAATTTTTATTAGATCATTATTTCTGAATATAGCAGCATATCTGATTTCAGTAGGTTTTATTGGTTTTACCTTGTCAATGGCTGCCGGGTTGTTCCTGGGAACTCTTGGCATGATTCTTAATCTTTTTCTGTTAAATTTGTCAGTATACAAAATTATAAAAAGCGGAGGACTAAAAAGCGGCAGCAAAATGTTCGGCGGGTATATTGTCAGAATGCTTATGATAATGGCAATAATTTCATTAACAATGTTTTTTGATTTGTCATGTACTGTAGGCGCAGTTATTCCGTATTTTTATCCTAAACTGATTTATACGGGAAAAGCATTATTTAAGAAAGGGGGAAAGGCTTAATGAAAGTGTCTGATTTTTTTCAGGGAGTAAAAGAAGTTCAGGTAGGCGGTCCTAAAATCGCTTGTTCTTTTAAATTATTTGGTATTAACATTAATATTACCGAAACAATAATTATTAGTTGGGGCATTGTTATTGCTTTAACATTGCTTGTACTTTTCCTGACTCATAATATGAAGAAAAAACCTGTGAAAAAACGGCAGGTTATAGCGGAATTTCTTGTTGAAACTGTGGACAAGCTTGTTAAGGATACTATGGGTAAAAGATATAAATCTTTTGGTCCTTATATTGCCGCACTGTTTGCGTCGTCAATATTCGGAAGCCTTGTGAGTTTGATCGGTTTGAGGTCTACAACGGCTGATTACAGTACTACGCTAAGTTGGGCTTTAATGAGCTTTATTATGATTGAAGCAGCTAAAATTAAAGCAGATGGTGTAGGCGGTTATTTGAAAAGCTTTATAAATCCGCTGAATATTGTTAGTGAGATTTCAACGCCTGTGTCTATGTCATTCCGTCATTTTGGAAATGTTGCGGGCGGTATGATTATTACTACCCTTATTTATTTTGCTCTTACAGGACTTTCAACTGCACTTTACTGTGATATTCCGATTTTTACAATCGGACTTCCGGCAGTACTGTCACTGTATTTTGATTTGTTTTCAGGATTTATGCAGGCATTTATTTTTATTATGCTTACAATGATTTATATTGCAAGCGCAAAAACGGAAGAATAGTACCTCTGCCCCGGAAGAGGTTAATTTATTAAGTTTAATTCAAACCGGAGGAGAAATGGAGTAAATTATGGAAAAAGCATTAGTATTAGCAGCATCGGCTATTGGAGCAGGCTTGGCAATGATTGCTGGTATAGGTCCAGGTATCGGTGAAGGTTTTGCTGTCGGTAAGGCTTGTGAAGCTATAGGCAGACAGCCGGAATCATCAGGCGCTGTTACAAGAACAATGTTTATCGGCTGTGCTGTTGCGGAATCTACAGGTATTTATGCATTTGTTGTGGCGCTTATACTTATGTTCATTAACCCGTTTTTGGGTAAACTCTAAGCTGAAAAAAATAATAAGGCTGGAGGAATATAAATGCTGGAATTTTTATCCATTGACATCGGCACTATAATTTTTACAATATGTAATTTGCTGATTCTTGTCTGGGTGTTTAAGCATTTTTTGTTCGGGAGAGTATATAAGATTTTAGATGAGCGTCAAAATGATGTTTCAGAAACATATGCGAAGGCTGATGAGGCTATGGAGCATGCTAAATCTTTGGAGTCTGAATACACCGGATTAATGGAAGGTGCAAAAGAGGAGTCTGCTGAAATGATAAAAGCGGCGTCCAAAAAGGCACAGCAGCGTTCAGACGAAATCATTTCCGATGCAAAAAACGAAGCATCCGCAATACTGGCAAAAGCCGGTGAAGATGTTGAAAGGGAAAAGAAACGTGCTCAAAACGAGCTAAGAGGAGAAATCTCCGAGCTTGCTGTTTTAGTGGCACAACAGGTTGTTGAAAAGGAAATTACCGAAGCTGATCACGAACGGTTTATCAATGATTTTATTGAAAATGTGGGTGATTTGAAATGACAGGTGATGTAGGTAAATTATATGCGCAGGCTTTGTTTGAACTGAGTCTTGAATCGGATAGTTTAGATAAGGTCTGTACTGAGCTTAAGCAGTGCAGAAAGATTTTCGATGAAAATCCGCAGCTTGTCAAGCTTCTCAATTCTCCTGTGATTTTAAGAACGGAAAAGCAGGAAGTAATTAATAAAATTTTCGGAGAAAGCGGAGTGGTTCATGACTTTATCTGCTTGGTTACGGATAAAAACAGAATATCTTATTTCGGCAAGATGACGGACGCTTTTATCCAACATTACAATCAGCATAATAATATTACTGAAATGACTGTTGTTACAAGCGTACCGCTGAAATCGGAACAGAAAGCCAAGCTGGTGAAAAAGCTTGAACAAAAGTCCGGAAAGACTGTTAAACTTAATGAAAAGGTTGATCCGTCTATAATAGGCGGAATAATACTCAAAATGGGTAATTCTCAGATCGATAACAGCATTAAGGGCAGACTTGAGGCTGTTGCAAAGCAGCTTAAAATACAATAATTAAAAGAAGGTGTATTAATGAATTTACGCCCGGATGAAATAACTGGTATAATTAAAGAACAAATAAAAAATTACAGTTCCAAGCTGGAACTTAAAGATGTGGGTACAGTTGTTACCGTCGGCGACGGTATTGCAACAGTGCACGGTCTTGAAAACTGTATGTCCGGCGAGCTTCTTGAATTTGAGGGCGGTATTTACGGTATGGCGCTGAACCTTGAACAGGATTTTGTCGGCGCGGTTATGCTGGGGTCCGACTCCGCAATTAAGGAAGGCGATTCCGTTAAAAGAACCAACAGAATCGTGTCTGTTCCTGTAGGCGAGGAGCTGCTCGGAAGAGTCGTTAACGCTTTGGGACAGCCTATCGACGGTAAGGGCGCTATTGTTACAGATAAAACCGAGCCGATTGAAAAAATAGCCCCGGGTATTATTACAAGAAAATCTGTTCATAAGCCGCTTCAGACAGGTATCAAGGCTATTGACTCTATGATCCCTATCGGAAGAGGACAGCGTGAGCTGATTATCGGAGACAGACAGACAGGTAAAACAGCTATTGCACTTGATACCATTATCAATCAGAAGGATCAGGATGTAATATGTATTTACGTTGCTATCGGTCAGAAACGTTCAACTGTTGCAAATGTTGTTGAAACTCTGGAAAAGGCTGGGGCTATGAGATATACAATTGTTGTATCCGCCAGTGCTTCGGAGCTTGCACCGTTACAGTATATTGCTCCTTATTCGGGATGCGCTATGGGTGAATATTTTCTGAATCAGGGCAAGGACGTGCTTTGTATTTATGATGACCTTTCAAAGCATGCAGTTGCTTACCGCGCTTTGTCATTACTGCTGAAACGTCCGCCGGGACGTGAGGCTTACCCCGGAGATGTATTCTATCTGCACTCAAGACTGCTGGAAAGAGCGTGCAGTCTGAATGAAAATTACGGAGGCGGCAGTCTTACAGCTCTTCCGATTATCGAAACTCAGGCAGGCGATGTTTCTGCTTACATTCCGACTAACGTAATTTCTATTACTGATGGTCAGATATTCCTTGAAACAGATTTGTTCAATTCAGGCGTACGTCCGGCAGTAAACCCCGGTATCTCGGTGTCACGAGTAGGAAGTGCTGCACAGATCAAGGCAATGAAGAAGGTTTCGTCTTCACTTAAGCTGACGTATTCGCAGTACCGTGAACTTCAGTCGTTTTCGCAGTTTGGTTCGGATCTTGACGCTGATACTAAAGCTAGACTGGCAAAGGGTGAACGAGTTGTGGAGGTTTTGAAGCAAAACAGAAATTCGCCTTTGACAGTAGAGCATCAGGTTATTATTATTTATGCAGTTGTAAATAATTACCTTAAGAATGTACCAATTAATCTTATTTCAGAATTCCAGGATGAATTATTTGATCATATTGATAATTCATATCCGGATATAATTAAATCAATTTCTGAAACTAAGGATTTGACCAGTGAAAATGAAGAGGCTTTAAAGGAAGTACTTTCAGATTTTACTGCAAAATATATGTCAGATAAATAAATGATTGCTGTAAAGCATTTATACTGATAAAAAACGGCGTGCTGTTAAAAAATTGACGGCATGAATGGAGATATATATGGCTTCATCAAATATGAAAGATATAAAGCGCCGCATAAAAAGTGTTGAAAGCACTAAGCAAATCACCAAAGCTATGGAACTCGTTGCTTCTTCAAAGCTAAGAAAAGCAAAAGAAAAAGCAGATAATGCAAAACCGTTTTTCAATACTTTGTATGATACAATGTGCGAAATTGTAAAAGAAGACGCAACATTTAATTCTATTTATACAAGGAAAAGAAAAAATAATGTCACATTGCTTGTAGTTGTAGCCGGTGACAGAGGTCTTGCCGGAGGCTTTAACGCAAATGTTTTAAAGCTTGCACAAAGCAGATATGACGAACTTTCTCAAAATTCAGAAGTCGTTATACTGCCCATCGGAAGAAAAGCAGTTGAATATTTTGAAAAAAGAAATTTCAAAATTATGACACGGTATGAAAATATTTCAGAGAGTATTTCGATCTACGGAGCAATGAGTATTGCGGATAAAATAATCGATGTTTACAATAAGGACAAAATAGACAGAGTTGAACTGTTTTATACAGATTGTATTTCTCCTCTTGTACAGGAAGAAAAACATATTCCTATTATTCCTCTTGATATTGAAGTAGACAGAAGCAATGTCAGTCTGACAAATTATGAACCGTCGCCGGAAGCGGTGTTCGATTCACTTATCCCCAGATATATAGCAGGCGTTTTGTTTGGAGCGATTGTAGATTCATTTGCGGCTGAACAGGCAGCAAGACGAACAGCAATGGAAAATGCAACTGATAATGCAAATGAAATGATAAGCAATCTTTCACTTGTGTATAACAGGGCTCGTCAGGCTGCAATTACTCAGGAAATTACTGAGATTGTAAGTGGTGCAAATGCACAGGAATAGTGCAAATATTAATGCGGTTTAAATCGCTTTTATACGGAGGAAATTATGCAGAATACCGGAAAAATAGTACAGATTATCGGTGCGGTTGTCGACATACAGTTCTCCAAGGATTGTCTTCCGAATTTGCTTAATGCTATAGAAGTTGATAATCAGGGAAAAAAGCTGGTACTTGAAGTTGCTCAGCATATTGGCGATGATATTGTAAGATGTATAGCTATGAGCAGTACTGACGGACTGGTAAGAGGCATGGAAGCCATTGACACCGGTTCGCCGATTAAAGTACCGGTTGGTAAGGAAACCTTGGGCAGAATTTTTAATCTGCTGGGAGAACCTGTTGACGAGGAAGCTCCTGTTGAAACAAAAGAAAAATGGAGTATTCACAGAGAAGCGCCAAGCTATGAAGAGCAAACTGCTTCAAATGAAGTTCTTGAAACGGGTATTAAGGTTATCGACCTTATAGCGCCGTACCTAAAAGGCGGTAAAATCGGTCTTTTCGGAGGCGCCGGAGTAGGTAAAACAGTACTTATTCAGGAGCTTATTAACAACGTGGCAAATCAGCATGGCGGTATTTCCGTTTTTACCGGTGTTGGTGAGCGTACAAGAGAAGGTAACGACCTTTATAATGAAATGAAAGAAAGCGGAGTAATTGATAAAACTGTTCTGGTTTACGGTCAGATGAACGAACCGCCGGGAGCAAGAATGAGAGTCGGTCTTTCGGGACTGACTATGGCGGAATATTTCCGTGATGTCGAAGGTCAGGATGTATTATTATTTATTGATAATATTTTCCGTTTTACACAGGCGGGGTCAGAGGTTTCAGCGCTTTTGGGACGTATGCCCTCTGCCGTTGGCTATCAGCCGACTTTGGCAACTGAAATGGGAGCGCTTCAGGAGCGTATTACATCAACAAATAAAGGTTCGATAACATCTGTCCAGGCAGTATACGTACCGGCTGATGACTTGACAGATCCTGCCCCTGCAACTACTTTTGCGCATTTGGATGCAACAACTGTACTTTCTAGACAGATAGCGTCTTTGGGAATTTATCCGGCAGTTGATCCGCTGGAGAGTAATTCGAGAATTCTGTCTCCTGAAATCGTCGGATATGAGCATTATGAGGTTGCCAGGTCAGTGCAGACAATTCTTCAGCGATATACAGAACTTCAGGATATTATTGCGATTATGGGCATGGACGAGCTTTCTGACGAGGATAAGCTGACAGTTAACCGTGCAAGAAAAATTCAGAGATTTCTGTCTCAGCCGTTTACTGTTGCCGAACAGTTTACAGGTATGAAAGGTAAATATGTGCCTATTAAGGAAACAATAAGAGGATTCAGAGAAATTATCGAAGGAAAACATGATGATCTTCCCGAATCAGCGTTTCTGTTTGTTGGTACTATTGACGAAGCAGTTGAAAAAGCTAAAAAAGGTGAAAGCTGATGAAGTCTTTTAAATTGAAAATCATTACGCCCGAAAAAGTTTTTTTTGACGATGAAACCGAGCAGATTATTGTCCGAACTACTGAAGGCGACATCGGTATTCTTGCCGGTCATGAAAATTATGTTGCGGATTTACCTGCCGGACCTTTCCGAGTGAAGATAAACGGTAATTATAAAATTGCGGCAATTTCTGGCGGGGCTATAAAGGTTTCAAAAGACGCTGTAACAATTTTAGCTATGGCTGCTGAATGGTCAGAAGATATTGATTCGGAATGGGCAAAACGTTCTCATGAAGATGCTATTAAGCGTATTAATGAAAGCAAGAGTGATTATGAGCATCGTCGTGCAGAATTAAAATTGAAACGTGCCTTGAATAGAATTAAAATTTCATCTATGAAATAAATATAATTAAATCGGCGATATGATTCGCCGATTTTTTGTTGACAAAATGCACAAAAAATGCTAAAATAAATATAAATATTTATTTGTGAGGTATTAATTAAATGAACAATAAAATTCCATATAAAATTTATCTTGATGAAAATGAAATGCCGAAACAGTGGTATAATGTCAGAGCAGATATGAAAATTAAACCGGCACCGCTTTTGAATCCCGGTACGTTAAAGCCTATGACCCTTGAAGAACTTAGCGGAGTTTTCTGTACAGAATTGGCAAGACAGGAACTTGATAATGATACTCCTTATTTTGATATTCCCGAAGAAATATGTGATTTTTATAAAATGTATCGACCCTCGCCGTTGGTACGTGCATACTTCCTTGAAAAGGCTTTGGGTACTCCGGCAAAAATTTATTATAAGTTTGAGGGAAACAATACTTCCGGAAGCCATAAGCTTAACAGCGCTATCGCTCAGGCTTATTATGCAAAAAAACAGGGTCTTAAAGGCGTAACTACTGAAACAGGCGCCGGTCAATGGGGTACTGCTTTGTCAATGGCGTGCTCATATTTTGACCTTGACTGTAAGGTTTACATGGTTAAAGTTTCTTATGAGCAGAAGCCTTTCAGACGTGAAGTAATGAGAACCTATGGAGCTTCAGTAACGCCATCACCGTCAAATACTACAAATGTCGGAAGAAAAATTCTTGAGCAATTTCCGGGAACATCAGGTTCACTTGGTTGTGCAATCTCTGAAGCTGTAGAAACAGCTGTTTCAAGTGATGGATACAGATATGTTTTGGGATCGGTTTTGTCTCAAGTTTTGCTTCATCAGTCAATTATAGGACTTGAATCAATGACTGCATGTGATAAGTATGATATTAAACTTGATATAATTATCGGCTGTGCCGGAGGAGGTTCCAATCTCGGCGGATTGATTTCTCCGTTTATGGGACGCAAACTCAGGGGAGAGGCAGATTATAAATTTATTGCTGTTGAACCTGCTTCCTGTCCTTCAATGACAAGAGGCAAATATGCTTATGATTATTGTGATACAGGAATGGTATGTCCGCTTTCAAAGATGTATACTCTAGGCAGCGGTTTCATTCCGTCAGCTAATCATGCCGGCGGACTTCGTTATCACGGTATGAGCAGTGTTGTGTCAGAGCTGTTTGATGAGGGATTGATTGAAGCAAGATCAGTTGAGCAAACTTCTGTATTTGATGCAGCTACAATGTTTGCGAGAATCGAGGGCACTCTTCCGGCGCCGGAAAGCAGTCATGCTATACGAGTAGCTATTGATGAAGCTTTGAAATGCAAGGAAACCGGAGAAGAAAAAACTATTCTGTTTGGATTAACTGGTACAGGATATTTTGATATGGTGGCATATCAAAAATATAATGACGGTGCTATGTCAGATTATGTTCCTACTGATAAAGAGTTGGAAGACAGTTTTGATAAGCTTCCGAAGCTTTAAAAAATATTAAATATAGTGTCCGTTTTTTGCGGACACTTTTTTTGTATTGAAAAAAGTTTTTAAATGTGGTAAAATATTATTAAAACTTACAGAATGGAGAATTATATGATTAAAATACAGATTCCTGCAACTTCAGCAAATCTCGGTGCGGGATTTGACGCACTGGGTCTTGCATTAACATATTATAATTATGTAGAAATGGAAGAATCAGATAAAATAGAAATTTCTTCCCTTGATAGTGTAGAAGTACCGATTGATGAAAATAATCTGATTTATATATCAGCAAAGGATTTATTTAATGTATGCGGAAAAAAAATAAACGGGTTGAAAATTCGTCAGACTAATAATATACCCATGGCAAGAGGACTTGGTTCAAGCTCGGCATGTATTGTTGCGGGACTTGTCGGTGCAAACACTTTGCTTGGCAATCCGCTTACTGCTGACGATTTGGTTGATCTTGCGGCACAAATTGAAGGACATCCTGATAATACTGCTCCTGCTTTGCTTGGTGGGATTGTAACTGCTGTATTTGATGGAAAAAAGGTTCATTGGGTAAAACAGGAGGTTTATACAAAGCTTAAATTTGCTGCAATTATACCGAATTTTGAATTGAAAACCGAAAAGGCGAGAGCATGTCTTCCAACAGAAGTTTCGCATAAAGATGCTGTTTATAATTTATCCAGAGCAGCATTGTTTTCTGCTTCTCTTCTTACAGGAAAATTTGAAAATCTTAGAACCGGAGTGCATGACAAGCTTCATCAGCCTTATAGAATGGAGCTTATTCCAAATGCAAGAGAAGTATTTGATATTGCGTATAATCATGGAGCATATGCGTCTTATATTAGCGGTGCCGGACCTACAATTGTGGCAATAGTTGATGAAAATAATACATATTTTGCGGGAAAAATGAAATTTTCACTTGACAATGCCGGATTGAACGGCTGGGAAGTCAAGGAATTTCATATTGATAATGATGGTACAAAACTTATATAAATTATCTCTCTTAGAATGCGGTAATATCTAAACAAAATAAATGCATTTACATAAATAGTTATTTTGTTATTGTGTTTTAAATTAAAAAAAGCTCGTAAGTATGCTGATTAGCATATTTACGAGCTTTTTTGGAGTGCCTGAATGGAATCGAACCATCGCACATGGCGTCGGAGGCCAATGCTCTATCCGCTGAGCTACAGGCACGTTATATTAAAATTATATCAGATTCTATTGAAATTTGCAAGTACTTATGTTATAATATTAAAGAAATTTTATAAAAAGTAATATTTTTTTAAAATTTAAAATAAGATTTTAATAGTTAACATAAAAGGAGAGAGCATTTTTGGGCAGCCATATTTATATATCCGTATGTCAGACAGGAACAAATGTAGCT
>CATKAZ010000070.1 GCA_949745795.1 uncultured Oscillospiraceae bacterium
GTCTTGTTTATCTTAAGGGCTACTGGAAATATATAGACGCAGATAAGTAACCTACTTTTTTGAAAAAAAGTAGGCAAAAAACTTTCATATCGTCTTTAGTGTTATTGAGTATGCTTTATAAGGCTCGACAAGTAAGTAAACTGAAGATTAAAAAAGTAGGCAAAAGTAGGCAAAAAACTCCGCCTTTTGAAAAAAGCTTGGCAAAAACTTTTAAGCCGGTTATCATTAACTTAAAACACTTGCTAAAGACTCGCAAAGTTAATTTTGCAGAAAACTTTTAAGCCGGTTATCATTAACTTAAAACATCTGCTAAACACCCGCAAAGTTAATTTTGCGGAGAATTGAAGAAAAAAAAGTAAACAAAAAACTTTTAAGACGGTCATAAGTAATTTGAAACAATTTCTAAAGACTCGCAAAGCTGCTTTAAGTGAATAAAGAAAAGTAAGAGTTGAAAAAATAAATAAAATCTGTTATAATAAAAATATACGTTTTGTTTTTTATAAGGGGAATTTAAATGATTGGTTTTTATAATTATACAGTAATTTTGACATATATAGGACTTGCTTCGGCAATTACGGGAATTTATATAGCTATGGACGGCAGACATATTATATTTTCAGTTATTGCCTTAATGATATCGGGACTTTGCGATATGTTTGACGGTAAAATAGCAAGAACCCGTAAGAGAACCGAACCGGAGAAGCGTTTCGGCATACAAATTGATTCGCTTTGCGACTTAATCTGCTTTGGATTACTTCCGGGAGCAATCGGATACGCAATAGGTATGAAAGAATTTTATCATACTGTAATATTGATTTTATTTACTCTTGCGGCGGTTATACGTTTGGCATATTTTAACGTAATGGAAGAAGAACGTCAGACTAAAACCGAAGAAAATCGTAAAACTTACGAGGGACTTCCCGTTACAAGCGTAGCTTTGATTCTGCCTTTGTTTTACAGCTTTCGCAGGGATATAGGCCGTATTTTTCCGGATCTTTATGCTTTTTTGCTTTTAATTATAGCAATAGCGTTTGTAACACGCTTTAAACTGAAAAAGCCGAAAATGAAAACAATGCTGTTATTTATCGGTATAGGAGCGCTGGAATTTTTATGGCTTTTATTTAAATATAAATTTAGGTAACGGAGAGTCGATTATATGAAATACGGAATAAAAGACAGAAAAGGAAATATAATCCCCGTTACAGGCGGACAGGATAAAATGCTTGAATTCCTTTACTGTACTGTGGGCGGGAATATTGCTTTAAAAGGTCTGACTGCACCGTTAGTTTCAAAAATTGCAGGTCACTTCTGCGATTCGTTTTTCTCAGCAAGGCTAATACCTTCATTTATTGAAAAAGCAGGTATTGATCTCACAGAGTATGAATCGGGTTTTTATAAGTCCTTCAACGATTTTTTTACCAGAAAAATAAAAAAGGACGCAAGACCGATTTGTATGAATCCTGATGTACTTGTAAGTCCATGCGATTCAAAGCTTACCGTATATAAAATAAATAATGACAGTCGTTTCAGTATTAAGGGCGGAGATTACAGTGTTGCGTCATTTCTCAGATGTTCAAGGCTTGCTCAACGTTATAACGGCGGCTGGTTTATGATATTTCGTCTGGACGTTTCCGATTATCACAGATATATGTATATTGATAACGGTTATAAGTCAAAAAATATTCATATTAACGGAGTTTATCATACTGTAAATCCTGTAGCTCTGGATAAGACAGATATTTATAAGGAAAATGTACGTGAATATACCGTTTTGCATACAGAAAATTTCGGAAAGGTTATTCAAGCGGAAGTGGGAGCTATGCTGGTGGGTAAAATCAGTAATCACCATCAGAAGCATAGGTATATAAGAGGAGAGGAAAAGGGAATGTTTGAATACGGCGGTTCGACGGCCGTACTGATAATTCCTCACGACACAGTGATTCCCGATGCCGATATACTGAAAAATACAAAGGACGGATTTGAAACCGTTGTCAAAATGGGTGAAAAAATCGGTATAAAGAAAGGATAAGAGAATGAAAGACAAAAAGAAAATCAGTCGTTTAACAGCTGCCGCTGTTGCATCTGCATTGATTCTGACAACCTGCGGACTGTTTACAGGCTGTAATAAAGATGCAGAAAGTTCTTCAACGCCTGAAACGTCAGTTTCGGAAACTGTTGAAGAAACTACGGAAGCTCCCACAGAACCGACTACAGAGGCGACAACTACAACTCAGCATATAAGTCCTGTAGAAAACATAAGCTTTTCAATGGGCAGTGAAAAGAGCGATATAAACGAAATAATGGACTATGAAAGCAACAAAACCTATAAGGCAAATCTTAATGAATTTGTCAGAGAGGGTGACAAGATAGATTCATTTATCTTTGTCTTTTATGCCGAGGACGGTTCTTCAAATATCAGCAGTTATAAAGGCGCATGCGGAATTTCAGTTGACAAATCCTGCCCTGCGGCTACGGACGACGGTTGGTATCAGTCTGACAACTTTGAAATGGACGTAAACAGCGCATATTTAGAAGTTAAATGGGACGTTCCTTCAGAAATCAGAGATTACATAAATACTGGCGAGAAGGGTAATATCGAAGTAGGCTACTGGTGGGGCGGTCTGCAAAAGCTAAGACTGGCTAGTATTATTTGTAATTATACTACAGACGCAGAAATACCCGTAGACGGCACAAAAACAATAGAACCGAATAAAACGCTCAATTACGGCAGGGAAGCTGAAAAAACGGCAAGAATCCCGCTTTCCGATATGATTTCGGAGGGAGATATTCCACAGTATTTTGAATTTAATGTTGAAGCCGGCGGAGAACTTCAGAAATATGCCGGCGCATTCGGCATTTCTGTTGACGATTCCTGCCCTGATAAGACAGATAAAAGCTGGTATCAAAGCGGCAATATCGCTGTAATGACTAATTCAAGCAGCGCTGTTCTTTATTGGCTTGTACCTGATGAAATCAAAGAGTATATTTCATCAGGCGGAGATGTTATGTTGGGCTACTGGTGGAGCAATCAGGAGTCTGTAAATCTGAAATCCGTTACTGTAAAGTACAGCAATAACGGTTCCGCTGCTTCGGTTCAGACAAACGCAGAGATTGAAAAGCCTAAAGAAAACAGTAATTCACAGGGAAAATCTTCGGCAGAAATAGTAAAGGATATGAAAATCGGATGGAATCTCGGAAATACATTCGACTGTTATGATTATTCCGATTATGCTTCGGACGGTGAAACAGCGTGGGGCAATCCTAAGACTACTAAATCAATGATTGATGCTGTCAAGGCGGCAGGCTTTAACGCTGTGAGAATTCCTGTTTCATGGAATGATCATATGAGCGGTGATACCATTGACAGTGCCTGGATGGACAGAGTTAATGAAGTTGTGGACTATGCCATTGATAACGGTATGTATGTTATTTTAAATGTTCATCATGATGATTATACATGGCTTAATCCCTCAAAGGCTGATGAAACTAAGGTAAAGGCACGATTGGTAAAAATCTGGGAACAGATTTCAACACGTTTTAAGGACTATGACGAGCATCTTCTTTTTGAGGGAATGAACGAACCTAGAATAATCGGCGGTCAAGACGAGTGGACAGGCGGTACAGAAGAGGAACGAGAGGTTATTAACAATCTCTTTGAGGCATTTGTGGAAACTGTAAGAAAATCAGGCGGTAACAATACTGAACGTTCGCTTATTATTACAGGTCATGCAGCGGCAATTGACGAAAAGGCTGTTAAGGGTATAAAAGTCCCTGATGATGATCACATAATAGTTTCGATTCATGCTTATGCTCCTTACAGCTTTGCACTTGATCAAAGCGGTACTTCATCATTCAGCGATTCCGATAAGTCGGAACTTGACAAGAATTTTGACTTTTTAAAGTCTACATTTATTGATAATGGAGTACCTGTTATAATCGGCGAATTCGGCTCTTTAAATAAGGATAATACGAATGACCGTATAAAACATATGGAATATTACGTAAAAGCTGCAAAGGCAAGAGGTATTACATGTTTTATCTGGGATAACGGTGTTAAGGACGGTGAAGGTGCGTTCGGACTGCTTAACAGAAAAGACGGTTCATGGTATTTTAAGGATATCGTAGATGCAGCTATGAATGCTCTTAAATAAAATTAAAGACGGCTTAAAGCCGTCTTTTTTATATCAAAACACAAAATCCTCTGCATAGGCTAAAATTTCTTCTTCAGACAAATTTCCGGGTACTTGAAAATATATTTTTGTATCGTCATCATACATAAATTCTAAAGCAGTAGTCATGCCATCGGTTGAATAAAGAGTCCGTCTTTCAAATGCGTTTACTTCAATGTAATCGAGCATAAATTCTTCTTCAACATTGGATTTACAGCTTTTAACCATTGATTCAAAATCATGATAAAAAGTATTGCAGGTTGCAGAATAGGATATAGTATTGCCTGAATCGATTTCTTTAAAAGCAACAGAATACCCGCTTCGGTAAGTTTCTGCCTGATAAAATTCATATTTTTCTTCATCATATTCCGGTATAGCATATGAGGAACGTGTTTTATTGTTATTTAAAAAATCCGACATACTATAGAATCTTTTTTTAGTATTTTCTTTCGCTATAATTTCCTCGGTGACCATGGTTGTTTCGGGTATATTTTCAGTAACAAAATCTGATTCCATATTTATATTATTTGATATTTTGCTTGAGTTTTCTTTTCCACAGCCGGAGAGAATGATTGAAGTTATAAAAAGAATTGGTATTAATTTTTTCATTTAATATCCTCCTGTTTATGTATGATTATATTTACTGCTGTTGCTTTTTAAGGTGTTTTTACAATTATCGCATATTTTCATTTGACGGCTCACATCGATATTATCATAATTATATCCCCATATACAATTATCACGATCATTCCCATAATGTATGTTATAATGATCTGCGACATTATATAAATGACCTATTTCATGTGCAATTGTACTGCAAACCATATAGGTAAGAGCATTGTGTGTATCAGGATTATAACTACTTTCACTTGTATCATAGTCGTAATCACGTACAACTATTTTATTATTAGTCACGTTTGTGGCACCATAATATATTCCATGCTGTCCATTACTATTTACCATACACAAATTTGCAGGCGTTAAAAATAATGAAGTGGAATTTGAGGTGGCATCAGGAAAACTGCTAAATATATTACATATATTACTATGATGTAATGTAGAATAGTTTTTACATTCACTTGCCCCGCAATGTAAACATAATGCTTTTAATAAAATCAAATTATCAGATGATGGGCAAGTTGTTAAAGCGTTGGTTTGAAATGATTTAAGATTGAAATTTAAATTTATTGATGCAACCCCACGATATTTAACCATAACTCTTGATGCACATAATCTCCATCGTTGTATAATTTGTGCGGTGCTACCATAAGGAACAGTTTGGTTAGTAGCCATATAAACATTAATATTCATTGTTTTGGCTGTTGCATGTACCGGTGTAAAACTTACTGAAGATATAAGCAATATTGATGATGTAAGAGCTGCCATTATCTTTTTTAACATAATAACCCCCTATAAGAATATTTTTATTTTATGATATATCATGTTAATATTATAACAGTAAAAGGAAATGGAGTCAATTAATGTAATTTACAAAATAATAAAATTAATTTGTATAATATTGACAATAATCAGGTAAGCTTATTATGGTAAAAAATTAATAATAAAAATTGCCGGAGATTCTTTATAAAATCTCCGGCATAAATATTATTTTTCCGTGCAGAATTCAACCTTTTCGCCTGCTAAAATCATATTAGTAGTTCTCATAGCGCACATTTTTCCGCACATAGAACATGTATGTCTGTCCTTCGGGGGTACACTTTCAAAGTATCTTTTAGCTTTTTCGGGATCAATTGCGTATTTGAACATTTCATCCCATTCAACACGTCTTCTGGCATCGCTCATTTTATTGTCTATATCTCTTGCGTGAGGTACGCCCTTTGCAATGTCAGCGGCATGGGCGGCAATTTTTGAAGCTACTATCCCTTCTCTTACATCATCTGCATCAGGAAGTCTGAGATGCTCTGCCGGTGTAACGTAACAAAGGAAATCCGCACCGTTTGCTGCTGCAATAGCACCGCCTATAGCAGAGGTAATGTGGTCGTAACCGGGAGCAATATCGGTAACTAAAGGGCCTAAAACGTAGAAGGGAGCGTTATGGCAGATACGTTTTTGCAATGTCATGTTTGCGGCGATCTCGTTCATTGCCATGTGTCCCGGACCTTCAACCATAACCTGAACGTCCTTTTCCCATGCTCTTTTAGTGAGATTTCCAAGTTCTATAAGTTCGGAGATTTGTCCTGCGTCAGTACTGTCGTTGATTGAACCGGGTCTTAAAGCGTCTCCCAGACTGATTGTTACATCATATTCACGAAGAATATCCAGTACTTCGTCATAGTATTCATAAAATGGATTTTCATTACCTGTCATTTCCATCCATGCAAAAAGCAGTGAACCGCCTCGTGAAACAATATTGGTAAGTCTGCCCTGACGTTTAAAGGCTTCAACGGCTCTTTGGTTGATACCTGCATGAATTGTCTGGAAGTCAACGCCTTCCTTTGCGTGAGCTTCAACTACTTTAAGAAAATCTTTGGCGGTGATTTCAAGAAGGTCCTTTTCAAGATATCCGATAGCGTCGTACATAGGAACAGTACCGATCATAGCCGGAGACATTTCAACAAGTTCCTTGCGGAAAGTGTTGGTTTTACCGTAGTTGCTCAAATCCATAATAGCCTCGCAGCCGAAATCGATCGCCATTTTTACTTTAGACATTTCCATGTCATAATTTTTGCAGTCCCCGGAAATACCTAAATTTACGTTGATTTTTGTTCTCAGTCCCGAGCCTATTCCCTCCGGACTCAGCGATTTGTGGTTTATATTTGCCGGAATACATACGCTTCCTTCTGCGACTTTTTGCCTTAAAATTTCAGGTTCCATGTATTCCTTTTGAGCAACAATTTGCATTTCTTTTGTGATAATACCTTTTTTTGCCGCTTCCATTTGAGTTTTGTAATTCATTATAACCTCCGTACTTTTATTTAATAATGTTTCTATACATATGATTTAACGGGCCTCGTCCTTTTCCAAGATCAAGACCGTCCTTGATGGCTCCGGTTACGTAGTCCTTAGCTAGTTTTACGCTTTCCTTTACGTCTGTTCCCTTAGCTAAATTAGACGCTATAGCAGAAGAAAGAGTGCAGCCCGTGCCATGAGTATTTGGATTATTGATTTTTTCGGTTTCAAACCAAGTTTTAACGCCGTCGGCATACAGTAAATCGGCAGCAGTATTTTCCAGATGACCGCCTTTTATAAGAACGTTTCCTCCGAATTTATCATAAATTTTTTCAGCCGATTTTACAATTTGTTCGGCATTTTTTATTTCCATATTCGAGAGAATTTCAGCTTCCGGAATATTTGGAGTTATTATACAGGCAAGTGGAAAAATACTGTCTGTAAGAGCAGATACGGCATTTTCCTCCAAAAGTCTGTGACCGCTTGTTGAAACCATTACAGTATCTGCAACGACATTTACTGCTTTTCTAATTCTGAGAAAATCAGCGATAACACGTATTATTTCTGTATTTGACAGCATACCGATTTTAACCGCGTCGGGAGTTATATCGTCAAAGACCGCTTCCAGCTGCTTTAAAACGAACTCAGGCGGTATATCATGTATTCCGTTAACACCTGTGGTGTTTTGCGCTGTAACAGAGGTTATAACACTCATTGCATAACAGCCGTTTGCTGAAATAGTTTTTATATCTGCCTGTATTCCTGCCCCACCGATACTGTCGCTGCCTGCTATTGTAAGTACAGTTTTCATAAAACTAATAATCTCCTGTTATTTCAAGAATTGCTTTTTTCAGTACTGCTGTGGCAGACTGTATGTCATTTTCCGCAAAAATTGCGGAAACGACCGCCGCACCGCTGATTCCCGTACCCTTAAGCTTTAAAATGTTATCCATATTAATGCCGCCTATTGCCGCAACGGGAATGGAAACATTTTCGCAGATTTTTTTCAATTCATCAAAGGATAACGGAATAGTATTATTTTTGGTAGATGAACCGAATACGGCTCCACAGCCTAAGTAGTCTGCACCTGACTTGACTGCGATGACCGCTTCGTGAACATTATGCGCCGTAGCTCCGATTATTGCGTTGTTTCCCAAAACTTTTCTTGCTTTTTTTATATCGCCGTCGCTTTGTCCTAAATGAACGCCGTCTGCACAGCTTTTAAGAGCAAGCTCTACAGAATCGTTGATAATAAGCGGAACATTATATTTTTGGCAGACTTTTTTCAGTTCCAATGCAAGAGAAAGCTGTTCTTCAAAGTCAGCGTTTTTTTCTCTCAGCTGAATGATAGTTGCGCCGCCAAGTATTGCCTTTTCCACAGCGTCGGCAAGGGTTTGATTTTTTTTGAGCCATGTTCGATCAGTAACGGCGTAAAGTCTTAATGCATTTGATGAAATCCGCATCTTTATCCTTTCTTAAAAAACGGCGTACCCCAAAAAAGGATACGCCGAAAGTCATTGTTTTTTCTTAAAACTCCCTACGCTGGTATTATCCAATTCAGGTTAACGGGTTAAAGCGTTCACGCTTACTCTCAGCCTGTATCACAAGCACCCCGGTCAAATTCTGTTTAATTTATTTTACTTCAACAGTCCAGCCGAATTCATCGGGGATTTTACCCCATTGAATACCTGTCATTGTATCATAAAGCATCTGTGAAATTTGTCCGATTTTATTGTCGTTGATCTCCATGATCTTATCTTCCCATTTAAGGTGTCCTACCGGAGAAATAACAGCGGCAGTACCGGTTCCGAAAACTTCGTCAAGCTTACCTGCATCATATGCGTCGGCAATTTCCTGAATTGAAATTTTTCTTTCAGTAACCTTATAGCCCTTGCTGCGGCATATCTCAATAGCTGATTTTCTGGTAATGCCTGACAGAACAGAGCCTGTAAGCGCAGGAGTAATAATTTCACCGTCAATAACAAAGAAGATGTTCATTGAGCCTACTTCTTCAACATACTTTCTTTCAACGCCGTCCAGCCATAGAACCTGTTCATAATCCTGCTTATGAGCCTCGTCCTGTCCTGCAAGGGAAATAGCATAGTTTGCGGCAGTTTTGGCAAATCCCGTACCGCCTCTTACAGCTCTTACATAGTTGCTTTCAACGTATATTTTAACAGGATTAAGACCTGTAGAGTAGTAAGCCCCTGACGGTGACAGAATGATCATAAACATATAATGATCAGCCGGACGAACTCCTACATAAGGATCGGTTGCGAAAATAAAAGGACGAATATATAAAGCAGTGCCTTCCGAATAAGGAACCCAGTCCTTTTCAACATTCAGCAAAGCGATAAGAGCTTCCATGGCGTCCTGTTCGTTGATTTTTGGAATTACCATTCTCTCATTGGAAATGTTCATTCTCTTGAAATTTTCATCAGGACGGAAAAGCTGAATTTTACCCTCGGCAGTACGGTAAGCTTTAAGTCCCTCAAAGATTTCCTGACCGTAATGAAGGCACATAGCCGCAGGCGACAGGGAAATATCTCCGTAAGGAACGATTCTAGCATCATGCCAGCCTTCTCCCGTATCGTAATTCATAATAAACATATGGTCTGTAAATATATGACCGAATCCAAGCTTTGATTCGTCAGCAGGCTTTTCCTTTAAAGTTTTTGCCAATTCATATTTGATTTCCATTTATAAAGACTCCCTTTTTAAGTCTGCGGTTATTCACAGACCGTTATATAATTTTTTTTGTATTTTTTATTGTATACTGTTAACGCAGTGACGACTGCTGAAACAGCAGTAACGGCAATAAGCACTATTCCAAGGATTTTGACTACTTTTTTCATATGAATGCAGCTCCTTTATTTTTAAATATGTACTTTTCTTTATTATATCATATATTTTTTTTCTTGGCTATAGCGTTTTAGCAAAAAAATATAGATATTTTCATATTCTTTTTTAGCATTTTAACAAGAAAATTGTCAATTTTTTTATGAGAATTAAAATTATCAAAAAAAATTTAAATAAGTACTTGAAATAAAAATAAAATTGTGATATAATAATTAAAGTATTTATGACTGTAAATTTCAGTCGGTTATATTCCGGAATATAAGTGTGCGGGCCCTGTGCAACGAAACACCGTGAACCATGTCAGGCGGGGAACCGAGCAGCATTAAGCGGATCGTTTTGTGTGCCGCAGTCAGCCTGCACACTTATGCTCCGGAATTTTTTTGTTTCAGGCATAATTTAAGCGTTTTAACGGAGGTGACCGTTATTTATACAGCTTTATACAGAAAATGGCGGCCGCTGTCCTTTGACGACGTAATTTCGCAGCCGCATATAACTACTACATTGCAGAATCAGATAAAAAACGGCAGAACGGCTCATGCATATCTTTTTACGGGTTCAAGAGGTACCGGTAAAACTACCTGTGCCAGGATTTTTGCAAAGGCGGTAAACTGTCCCAATGAAAAGGACGGTAATCCGTGCCTTGAATGCGATGTTTGCAGAGATGCGGATAATGCCGCTTTGTCCGATATAATCGAGATTGACGCCGCTTCAAATAACGGTGTTGACGATATCAGAGATCTTAGGGACGGTGCGGTGTATACTCCCGAACGCTGTAAATATAAGGTTTATATCATAGATGAAGTACATATGCTGACCCCTAATGCGTTTAATGCACTTCTTAAGATTATGGAAGAACCGCCGGATTATGTTAAGTTTATACTTGCTACAACTGAAGTCCATAAAGTGCCCGCAACTATAACGTCACGCTGTCAGCGGTTTGATTTCAGACGTATTCTGACGGAGGATATAACAAAAAGGCTTTGCTATATTTCCGATAAGGAAAATATTTCTATTGATGAAAATGCCGCCGCTCTTATTGCAAGACTTTCCGACGGCGGAATGAGAGACGCCCTTTCGCTTTTAGACCAGTGTGCGGCGTATTCGGACAGTATTTCTATGGACACGGTTTCTGCTGCCGCAGGTATTGCCGGACGCGGACATTTATTTGATATTATTGAAGCTTCGGTTTCAAAACAGCCCGGAGACGCTCTTTCGGTTGCGGACAGTCTTTATTCCATGTCCAAGGATATGACAAAGCTTTGCAGTGAGCTTACAGATCAGTTCAGGAATCTGATGCTGCTGAAGGTATGCCCTGAAAAAACCGATTTAATAGTGTGTATGCCTGACGAGCTTGAAAAACTTAAAGATATTTCAGGCAGACTGGAGCTTTCGGAAATTCTTGCGAAGCTTACCGTTTTGCAGGAATGCAGTGAGCGTATGGGCAGGGCTTTAAATAAGCGAATTGAGTTTGAAATGTGCCTTATTAAGCTTTGTTCAGTGCAAATTCAACAGAAAACTATTGACAATACTGAAATTTATGATAAAATAAAACAAGCGGATAATGTTTGCATAACGGAAAAATCAGAACGTCCGGCAGAAGCTGAAGGGGCTGTAAGTCCTAAACCGGCAGTAAATATGTCGCAGCTGAAGGCCTCGGACTTTAAACCTCTTGTGGAGTGGTCTGAGATACTTGCGGAATTTACAAAGGTTTCTCCGTCTGTTTCGGGAACGCTGGCAGGGTCGAGAGCGTTTGTGTATTCAAATATTATGCTGATAGATACGAAAAATCAGTTTTTCCTAAAGCTTTTTAAAGTAAAAGAAAATTTTGTACTGCTGACTGAAACGATTCTTAAGGTTATGGGAAAATCATATGTCATTAAGGCAAGATGCTCGGCAGCGGCAGAATCAGAACAAAAAGCCGGAAAACTTATTGAAAAAGCTGTAAGCAGCGGTATAGAAACCGTTGTTGAATAAATAAAAATAACAGACTATTTATAAAGTCAAAGGAGAATAAAATTATGAAGTCAAGAGTACCTAAAAATATCGGCGGAGCTCAGAATATGAATTCAATGATAAAACAGGCTCAGAAAATGCAGGATGAGATCACAGAACTGCAAAATGATATTGAAGCAAGAGATTTTTCCGCAACATCAGGCGGCGGCGCTGTTGAAGTTGTTGTTACAGGCGCAAAAAATATCAAGGCTTTGACAATTAAACCGGAGGTTGTTGATAAGGATGATGTTGAAATGCTTCAGGATCTGATTATCAGCGCTATCAACGAAGCTATGGCCGATGTTGAAAAGACAACTGAAGAGGAAATGAATAAGATTACAGGCGGAGTAGCGCTGCCGGGATTATTCTGATAAAATGGCAGATAATAATGCGCTTCCGCTTGTTATACTGGCAGAGCAGTTTGCAAAGCTTCCGGGAATCGGTATGAAAACGGCTCAAAGACTGGCTTATGCCGTTATGTCCATGAGCGATAATGACGCAAAGGAATTTGCAGACGCTATTATTTCTGTAAAAAATGATGTGGGATACTGTTGTGTTTGTCAAAATCTTACTGAGTTTGAAGTATGTCCTATCTGCTCCGATCCGAATCGGGACGGTTCGGTAATATGTGTTGTTGAAACTCCTAAAGACGTTTTGGCTTTTGAACGCACTAATGAATACGGCGGCAGGTATCATGTTCTTCACGGACTTATTTCGCCTATCAACGGAGTAGGACCGGACGATATCAGAATAAAGGAGCTTCTGGAACGTGTGAATAACAACGGCGTTCAGGAGATAATTATGGCGACAAATCCTACAGTTGAGGGGGAAGCTACCGCAATGTATATTGCAAGGCTTTTAAAACCGCTGGGAGTTATGGTTACAAGGCTGGCGTTCGGTATTCCTGTAGGGGGACATTTGGAATATGCTGATGAAGTAACGCTTTTTAAGGCTTTGGAAAATAGAAGTGAGATGTAAAAATAAATAATAACCGTATCGGTGAAATTAACCGGTACGGTTATGTTTTAATAAGATATGGGAGGAAAACATTATGCCTACACCTCATAACAGCGCCGAAAAGGGAGCAATTGCAAAAACAGTATTAATGCCCGGAGATCCGCTTAGAGCAGAGTTTATTGCGAAAACTTATCTTGAAAACCCGGTTTGCTACAATAATGTAAGAGGAATGCTGGGATTTACAGGCAAATATAAGGGCGTTGAAATATCTGTGCAGGGAAGCGGAATGGGTATTCCGTCTATTGGAATTTATTCGTACGAGCTATTTAATGAGTACGGTGTTGATAATATTATCAGGGTCGGAACTGCCGGCGGTATCTCTGATAATGTTAATTTGCGTGATGTTGTAATAGCAATTGGTGCATGTACAAATTCAAATTATGCGGATCAGTATAATCTTCCCGGAACTTATGCGCCTACAGCATCTTATAAGCTGCTCAGCGGTGCGGTAAATGCCGCTGAAAGTCATGACTGTACTTATCATGTGGGAAATATACTTTCTAGTGATACTTTTTATGATGACAGTAATTCGCTTGCTGTATGGCAGAAAATGAATGTCCTCGCCGTAGAAATGGAGTCGGCAGCGCTTTATATGAATGCTGCCCGTGCCGGAAAAAATGCTTTGTGCATACTGACGGTGTCAGATTGTCCTCTTAAGGGACTGTCAACAACTGCTCAAGAAAGACAGACAAGCTTTACCGATATGATGGAAATTGCACTTGAAACGGCTATTTTGACAAGTCGGGAAGGGAGAATTTAATATGGTTGATATTGATATTTTAACATTGGTATTCTTGATTATAAATGCCGTATTGCTTGCGGGACTTACAGTATTGGCAATAAAATTATTTAAATATTTAAAGAAAAAATAAACAGAGTAATTTTTATGTTTGGAGGAAACTGTATTACAGTCGAAAACTATAATAAAAAAGCCACGGGCTGACCGTGGCTTTTAAAATATATAAAATTAAACTTCATCTGATTCAACAGTATCTTCGACCTTTTCCAAAACTTCCTCTTCTGAGCATCCGCATGCGCAAGCGTCTGTTATAATAACGCTTTCTTCTGCTTTTTCAGCGGGAATATCATTGGCATCATCATCACAGTCACAGCAATCGCCGCAGCAATCATCACATGCAAATTCATCAGCATCCAAATCATCACAGCAGCAATATTCATTTTTCTTTTTTGAATAAATAAGTGCGGCAGCGCCTGCTGCGGCAGCGCCTGCAATAAGTCCCAGAATTAAACCTTTTTTCATTGTAGTCCTCTTTTCTCCGCAAGAAAGGTTGCCACGGCTTGCGGTCCGTTAAGTGGCTTTTTTATTTTTAAATTATTATATCACAGTTTTAAATAAATTTCAACAATAAATTTATAAATTTTTTGTAATAAACATCAAAATTGAAATTGCAGTAAGGGGAGCGGTTTCGCATCTCAGGATTCTTTCTCCCAGCCATATTGACGGAATACCGGCCTTCTTTGCAGATTCTGCTTCATTTTCATCAAAGCCGCCTTCACTGCCTATTAATAAAGCAAAGCTTTTTTTCTCTTGGATATTCAGTTGGGAAAATCTGATACCGCCTTCTTCATAAAGCATAGCCGGACAATCATATTCTTTCATTTGTATAATTGCGTCCTTAAAGGATATCATAGATTCCACTGTGGGTATAATTCCTCTTCCTGATTGTTTTGCCGCTTCAAGAGCGATTTTATTAAGTCTTTGAAGTTTTTTTTCAAAGTCCTTTTTATCGGGACGGGAAACACATCTGCGTGTAAGAACGGGTACGATTTTTGAAACACCGAGTTCCACGGATTTCTGAATAATATGTTCGAGCTTGTCCTGTTTGGGAATTGCCTGAAAAAGAGTCAGATTAACCGAAGGCTCAGCGGAACAAAGTTTTTGTTCTTTTATATTTAGAAATACAGTATTCTCTGTTATACTGCTGATTTCACAGAAATAATCAGTACCGCATGAGCAGACAGTAATCTGTTCGCCGGGTTTCATTCTCAGTGAACGACTGATGTGTCGGGCGTCTTCTCCGGTTAATGCCGGACAATCAGTATTAATATTTTCAAGAAAAAATCTAGGCATAAATCCTCCGTAAATATTATATGTAAAAAATCGAAAAAATATATAAGTAAATTATACTATATTCTTTTGTTTTTTTCAATATATGAAAATAGTTTTTTCGGTTTTCCATTGACATAAAATAAAATTTGTGATATTTTATTATTATAAGAATTGGTGTTTCGCTTACCGTAAAAGCGTTAGCTGAATATAAATTCAGTCATATGGAGACGATTATGAAAAAGATAGCAGCTTTAATTTTTACAGTAATTTTTTCTGCCGTACTTTTGTGCGGATGCAATGATGATGAAAAAGAAAAATCAGTAGCTTATGAGGACTTTGAATACGGCACTACTGTGCGTCAGATTTTAAACGGAAATATTGATCTTTATTTTGACGGTCGTTTTCTTACAGATGAGGAAATGAATGCGGTTTCCGATTATTTTTATGCTATTGAAACCGGTGATCTGGAGCTTTTTAAATCAGTTCAGCCGGAGTATTATGCAGAGGCTCTTGAAAAGCACAACGGAAGCAGTCTGGAAAACTATTTAAATGATGCGAAAAATGACATAGTAAAAGCCACAGGAGAAAATTTTAAATTTGTTTCAATTGAGGCAACAGACTGCGGAGACAGCTCGGCAGATGAGGGTATTGCAGATATTATTGACATGCTTAACGATATGTATAAGGAGTATAAAGCTGAAACTACCTTTGAAGAAACTGTTAAGGATTCAAAATTTATTTTGGCAAATATGACTGTAACAGTCGGTGAAACAGAGTATACTTATTCCGATAAATTAGTATATATATTTAACTGCGGAGATGATATTTATATACTTTCATAACTTAAAGGAGTCGGTTTAGAATATGAAAAACAATCCATATATCAAAAGGCTTGCTGACAGTATTGCAGAGCATTGCAATGAGCTTAAAAAAATTTATCTTATAAGCAATAAAATAGATACAAACGGCGAACTTATAAGCTTTAAGCTTGCTATAATTGTAGATAACAGTGTGGAGAGCAGCTCCGAGCTTGAGTGCAGACTGTATCTTAACATAGACTGCGAATTGCCTTTTGATTTAGTAATATACCGTGAGGACGAATTTGAAAAGCTTAAATGTGAAATAGGAACTTTTGCGTGGAAAATAAGAAATTCCGGGACGGTGCTTTATGGGTAGAGGTTATCGTGATAATGACAGCCGCAGGTACTTCGACTGGCTGTATTATGCAAATCTTGATTTATTGGCAGCAAAAACTCTGCTGAGTGACGAACGGTGTTATAACGGCGCTGCATTTCACTGTCAGCAGAGTATAGAAAAGGGACTTAAAGGGTATCTGCTTTTTAAAAAGCATAAGCTTTATGACGGTCATAACCTGACATGGCTTTGCAAGCAGGCTATGCAGACGGATAGTCACTTTTCAACATGGCTTGAGAAAAGTACTATGCTGAATCATTATTACATAGAAACACGCTATCCGGCAGATATGCCCTTTGATATTGATACCGATACTGTAATGGAGCTTATTCATTCAGCGTCTGAAATGCTCAGCTTTATAACTGAAATTATTCATTTCGATTTCAGAAGCTATCGCAAGAGGTAGTTTATCAGCGCCTTGATTTATTTATTTCTTTGAGTAAATCAAGTATAAGTTTTGCTTGTTTGTAATCAAGCCTTTTAAATTCTTCTAAAAGCTTTTTATTTTCCGTTGGACATTCATTATCCAAATCAAAAAAATTTGCGGGAGTTATGTCCAAATATTCACATATATATAAAAATGATTGCATTGTGGGGTAACTATAATTGTTTTCAATTCTGCTAATATAACTCTCGTTTTGACCTAATGATAAACTCATTTTTCTTGCCGAAACGTTCTTTTGCAGTCTTAATTTAGAAATACGGAGAGCAAATTTATCTTTTGTCATCATTAAAAAAACTCCAATCTAAATAAATTTAGTCATTGACAAATTAACCCAAATAATGCTATACTAAAATTAAGTGTCGATTAAAGTAAACATTATTAAGGTTTTTTAATAGCTTGATAACATTATAATACGTATATCTTGATTTGTCAACTGCAAAATCCATATTTCTTTATTTTAGTACATTTTTACTGTTTTAGAAAGGTATTTTTATGACAATTTCACAAAGAATTTTTGAATTATTAAAGAAAAACAACAAAAAACAAAAGGAATTAGCTGAAAGTATAGGGTTATCTACATCAGCAATTTCTGATTGGAAAAAGAAAGGAACAAATCCAGCTGCTGAGAATATATCAGCAATTGCGGATTTTTTTAATGTTTCCACGGATTATTTATTAACAGGTGAAGAAAAATCAAAAGAATATTTGAGAGATGGTGAACAAAAATTATTAAAAATGTATAACTTGTTAATGGAAATAGAAAAAGGGGAAATTTTAGGACAACTTAAAGAAAAAACTAAAGATAGAATGGAATAAAAAAGGCTATCATTTCAGTTCACTCACGTGCATTTGTCAACAAGTTTTTGCTTATTATGGTGAATTTTGAACAATTATGGAGGATTTTATTTTATGTTTTATGACATATTTATTAAATTATGTGAAGATTCTAACATAAAGCCAACCCCATTATTACGTGAATTAGGACTAAGTTCAGGAAATTTACAAAAATGGCAAAACGGAGCTACTGTAAATTCGGCAGTTCTTATAAAAATTGCTGATTATTTTAATGTATCCGTTGATTATCTGCTAGGCAGAACTGATGATCCTGATTGGCTTAAAAAGTAAAATAAACATTCAATTAAGATAGGTGATATTAAGGGGAGAACGTAAGCTGCAAAAACGACTTAGTACAGTTTTGGGAGAGTACCTTGCGTGATAGTTTTCTATCAATTATGCAGTCGTTATCTTTCTTTGCTTCTTTCTTTTGTGTGAAC
>CATKAZ010000071.1 GCA_949745795.1 uncultured Oscillospiraceae bacterium
ATTCGACATTTTTATTTCCTCCCGATAATCACAAATTCTTCATGATAGATTTCACGTTTTTCTTTATCATTTGTAAACTTTCCGTTTTCATCTCGATAAGGCGTTAATATTTTGTTGGTGATTTTTCTCTTAGAAACGGAAACTTCGCGGAAACCACTTCTTATGAGAGATTCAACAAGCTGCTTTGAGTTGTGAATTTGAGTCCCCTTATACTCCGTGTCACCGATTACAAACAATGCCATACCTTGCATATTTAACATTTGATAACATTGTTCAGTAGCCTTCTGCATGTCAATATAATATCTAGCAATGGACTTGATTTTCGCCTTCGCAATTTTATCATTAGCTTTTAGCTCAGCGATGATATTTCTCGCAGTATCGTTTAATTCTAAAATATCATAGTTGAATGTTTCGCTATTATATGCACTTCCCATAGTACCTTTTCTTAACGATGTATAATCATCAGTGAATCCAAGCCATAGAGAAGAAAGCTGATGCAAATCAGCGTATTCATATGATGTTACATAAGGAGGACTCGTAATGATTAGATCGACATTTGGTAGTTTCTTTTTTGTTAATATGCTACATGTCGAAATGTCAATTTTTGAAGAACTTTGCGGAATCTCTTTAAGGCATTTTATGAATTTTTTATATTGCCGTTCAAAGCATTCCCAAACATCAGCAATATTCTTGTTCGGATCGACTTGCGGTTTGATTGATTTTGTAAGCCATTTGGAAGTTGATTTTAAGATAGACGAAAATAAACATTCAAAAGCAACACGATATTTCCCCTGCGGTGTAGCGTATATTGCATTTTTTAATTTAAACAATTCATTAAACTGCTTTTGCTCAAACCAATATCGAATCCTTTCGTTTGCTTGTGCATAATAAATGTTATTTACTTGGGCGGCATTAAAAAATACGTTTTTGGTATTCTGATAAAAATTCTCCAACTTAATCAAATCATAACTGTTTGTTTTTGCTTTAGTAATTAAAGTTGCTACAGGATTAATATCACATCCCCAAAAATCTACATTATTGACTTTTGCCTCCAAGGCAACTGTGCCACAGCCACAAAAAATATCAGAAACCGTTTTGATCTTAATTCCTTGTTTTAATGCTAAATGAATAGCTTTATCAGCTATAAACGCAGGAAATTTAGCAGGATAAGCGTGGATACTATGCATTTTTAATTCAGGAACATCTCCCAAATTCCAAGATCCTTCAACTTGAACCTCAGAAATATTGTATGTAAGCGCGTCTTGAATCGTATGTATTATGGTGGGCATATTAACTCCTTATGTTTTATAAATCCCGCATTTCTATAATTTACAAGATTTATACTGCAAGGCTACTTACAGTCTTATCATTATTGTTTACGACCTTGCTAAATTTTTCTAGACACATCTATCAACTTTTTCTTGACTATGCTGTCTTATTTTTTAATTGCATTTATTAATTCGCCAAGTCTTCGTTCTGTCGTATTTTTATTCTTTAAATAACATTCCCAGAAAATTATAACTTTCCAGCCCTTTTGTTCAAGCAGCTGATAATTATTCTGATCTCTTACTACATTAACCTCAAGCTTCCTTCCCCAAAAATCCGTGTTGGTCTTAGGAAGCCTAGACCCTTGACAATCTTTATGATTATGCCAGAAACAGCCGTTGACAAAAATTACTGTTTTGTATTTTGGTAAAACTATATCGGGCTTACCCGGTAAGCGCTTATCGTTTTTCCTGTACCGAAATCCTTTTGAAAATAAAAATTTCCTAACAAGTTCTTCCGGTTTTGTATTCTTGCTTGGAATTCTTGACATATTCCAACTGCGTTTTTCAGGAGTTAAGCTATCCATCTATTCCGTCCAATAAATCCGAAACAGCTTTTGCAATATGCCAAAACATTACAGGAGGTATTGCATTACCTATCTGGCGGTACGCATCCGCTTCCGTCCCTTCAAAAATGAAAGTATCTGGAAACGATTGAATCCTGGCAGCTTCTCTGGGAGTAAACCGTCTATATATTTCTTTGTCGGAATCAACCAGTAACACAGGGTCGCGTGAATTAAGGCTTACCTTTGCAAGATGGCTTGTTACTGTAAGACAAGGAGCATCCAAAGATTGAGCCAAGCCTCTTTTCATATTGTTCTTCGCATTTTTCATTCCCTGAACAGCACGTTCGGAGAAATAGTATTTTTGTTCTTCTATTGCAAGTTTGTGTACAGCTGCTGAAAGAGGCACCCAGTTCCCCTCATTTGTTTTTTCAGGAAAAATATATTCCTTTTGCAAATCTTTCCGTACACATACCATAATCATTCGCTCACGGCGCTGCGGAACACCGTAATCAGCTGCATTAATTAACCGGTAATAAGTATCATATCCGGCTTCATCAAAAGCTGCCCTAACACGGCGCAGAATTTCTCCGCCGTGTAAAGTCATTAATCCCTTAACATTTTCTGCTATACAAATTTCCGGCTGCTTATCTTTAGCAATACGTGCCATCTGCTTATATAAATTTGCCCTTTCGTCAAAAGGATCTTTAGTAGGGTTAACCGTACTGAAAGACTGGCATGGGAAACCGCCGACTAAAATATTATGATCGGGTATCTCCGCCGATTCGGTTTCGCAAATATCTTTGCAAACAAGATTGTCCGTTTTAAAATTAGCCTTGTGTGTAGCTATTGCTTTCTTATTTATGTCAGTCGCATAAACAAGTTCATATGGTAAACGTTCATAATATTTATCGTTAAAATCAAACCCGCCTAATATTCCGCAGTCTGCACCGCCGCATCCGCAAAACAATGAAACAACTTTATACATTTTTTACTCCAATGAAGAATCTACAGCATTATTTGAAAAGTCTACTCTATAAGTCATTGGTATAACTTGAATAACACCGTCAAGTTCTTTTTGATGCACATCATTAATAACAAACACCACAACTCCGTCTCTTACAAAATAAACTCTGTAAATTGAATAGAAATTCCTATGCTGCTGCGCAGCAACCCACTCATTTCGGGTTATATTAACTGTGTCTAACCATGTATCATCGTTAAGGTCCGGCGCTGTTACGCGCTTTGTTGCTTTCACTTCTATATACTTTACAAACTCAGCAAAATCCCCCTTTTCAGCTACAACAGATTGAATATCATAACCTAAGCCTTTGGTCTTACCCAGAGGCAAAACCTTACCGGCAAGTCTAGGATTAAATGCAGCAACACGCCTTTTCTCATATTCATAAATATACTGTTCACCTTCATCACCAAGTTCAACCTTTGAATCAGAACTTGTCTTTTCTATTTTTTGCGAACTGTCTTTACGCACTAATGCACTTAAATCTGTTTTAAATAGTTCTGCATTTTCACTAATTTTTGAATAAAAGTAATCCCATTCTAAATAAAGCTGTTCTCTTCCTTCTAAAGTTGATGTGTCATATGTGTATAAATCAAAAGCAGGTTTCTCACCGCAATACTCCGCAAACACTTGTAGACATCTTTCCTCTCGGGTATTTAATAATACTTTTTTATCTTCGTCAACAAAAATTAAATTTGCCAGTTCAAGATAATTCAACTGTTCACGAATATGTTGCATTGTATAAGAAGGCGCCTTACCGGGGACTACTATTTTTCTTTCAATACGATTAATTTTATCAGCTTTAATTTGAACAATGACTTCTTCGGGAGTTGCTTTGCCTTGAAGCACATCAAGCGCATTTAATATGTAATAACCTATATCATTAACTGTTAGAGAAATTCTTTCCCCTTCCGCAATCTGCAGACATTTTATAATAAACGGAAATTGTCTCAACGATATTCCCGAATCTAAATAAGGCTGCAATGTCTGTATTTTATTCATTCCGTTCGGGAACTGCATCTT
Source organism: uncultured Oscillospiraceae bacterium (assembly GCA_949745795.1). Taxonomy (GTDB): domain Bacteria; phylum Bacillota; class Clostridia; order Oscillospirales; family Ruminococcaceae; genus Porcipelethomonas. The sequence goes on from CATKAZ010000071.1 coordinate 3,873, forward strand.
AAAACATACATCTTTAAAAAAAGCAGGCTGGTCATTATCAGCTAAATATTTCTTGGTCCTTTCCGAGGCATAATAAATCCCGTTATCTGACAGATAATACATGCCGAACAATTTTCCGGCTATTTCTGTTCTGTGGTTGTCCAGTGTTTTCTTTAATGCAGCAGTGTCTGAAATCTTTCCGCGCAGTATTCTAGCGAATTCAGAATTAAATTTACCCTCAAAATCTTCTTTTGTGCAGGGACAGATTTCATCAATAACTGTTGCATATGCCGGCAACAAATTATCAAGTTCTCTCTGCGATTTTCCGCGGATTATGATACACCTATACCGATTATTGTGATTATACATATTTTAATTACCTATATACTTCAAAATTTCTGTTGCCAAAGCTTCAGATAAAAGGGGCGGAACAGCGTTGCCAACCTGTTTCAGCTGACTGGTTTTAATTCCCAAAAATCTAAAATCGTCAGGGAATGATTGTATTCTGGCTGATTCCCTAGCCGTTGGAACTCTGTTCTCTTTATAATGAAAATGGTGATTGTGCCCCGTGTCAATAGTAAAGCATGGTTTGGAACTATCCATACGAGTCCACGCAATATGAACTTTCCGCGTACTCCATAACTCTTGCGGAAGATCTAAATAGTTACCTCCGTCCGGAACCATTGCAATAATCTCTTTTGTTTTATCATTATGAATAGTTGCAACATGATTCCAAAGAACATTACTATTCTCTCTCATAAGTTTTTGATATTCTGTCTGAGGGGGCAAACAATATGACGATTCGTCAGACAATGCTTCTTTATCGGAAATAAAATCCAAATCGGAAATTGCATCTTTACAAGTAATTTTTTTATGCTTAGTGGTTTCTACAGGAAATTTAAAACATGTATCCCCGAAGACATCCTTATTTAAACCAATAAAGAATACACGTCTTCTGTGTTGCGGAACCCCGTAATCATCAGCCGCAAGAATTTTCCACGATACGTTATATCCTCTTAAGGAAAAGTCTTCTATGACCGCATCTTTCACTGTACCTTTTGCCATACTGACAAGACCGGGGACATTTTCCATGACGAAAACTTTCGGTCTGATTTCGCCGACAAACTGTACAAAAGATTTATACAATATATTGCGCGGGTCGTCTATCATCCTTTTTCCCGAAATTGAAAATCCCTGACACGGAGGCCCGCCTATTATAACATCAATGTCGTTTGCCACCATACCTGATGCATCAAGCAAATCTTTTGAAGTCAATTTTGTTACATCTTCATTGATTAAAGCACTTTCAGGAAAGTTATATTTATATGTTTTAGTGGCGTCCTGCCACATATCAACACCTAATATAGGGCAATATCCTGCCTGCTTAAAGCCTTGAGTAAATCCTCCGCAACCGCAAAATAAATCTATAAAATTACATTTTCTCATAACATTTTTTCCTGTTTCTTCCGTCTGCCGGTTTTTCTGTGTTCTGCGGAATAGCCCAAACTTCCCCCAGTTTAAATACTCCTAATAATCTCCCTTCAGCGCATAGTACTTGCACTCTGCGCTGTGAAATATTCCATTTTTCCGCCGCCTGGGCAGCGGTCATGTACTCCCCCGCCATTTTTTACTCCAATTTTATATTATTCGTCCCGTAGAACAAATTAATTATACCATTATTTAATTTAAATAGCAATTTAATGTTAGAGTTTTGTCCGGTTAATTCTAGTAAAAATCCGAATTATCACAATTATAAATAAAAATTACCGCCGGCTTTTAAAACGTCATTATGATTTTGTTTTTGTCATCATCAACCTGCACATTGACATTAATCCAGTCTTCTGAACCGTTTATCTTTTGGCGGTAAGCACTGTAAATTTCATCATTATTTGAAGAAATTATTATTGAATTAGCTGTAACTTCGAAATCAATTTGACTTAATAACTGTTTTTCGGTTCCGTTAAACTTTCTAAAAATTTTGAACGGCTCAAGCATATCACTTAACGCTAAGAGAAACAAATACGGATTATTGCGCTTATCCGCTTTTATATATTTATCCCCGGTTAAATCCTCCAAATTGAACCGGCGATAAGTTTCTTCTTTGCCTTTCCCATTCCAAATGTTGTGTGATATTATACAGTCTGCAATGTAGCCGAAAACAGAGAATTGGTCTAAACAGTAATGTTTATTCTTATATATAAAATCATCAAAACTGCAGTCTGCTTCTCTACAGGCTTCGTTGTAGCAATAGATATAATTTTTAATCATTGTGTCAAAAAAGATATACCCGCCTGCAATACCGTGATCTATACACCCTTTACCGTCTGAAAGGCGGAATTCAAAATAATTATTTATCAGTGCGCTTGTATGCGTAGGATAATTACACCTTATTCCGTTCGCAAAATCTACAAATTTATTGTCACAGTAATATTGTGATACTAGTATTTCTTTATCGTTATTTTCTTCTATTTGTACATTCCTGTGCGCAGTCATTCTCCATCTTCTATAATTTCTATAATAAAACTTACTGTGTCCATTCCATATAGAACTATGGATTTTTTGCCTTTTTTTAAAATCATATATCACAGATCTTCCCAGACGGAACGGTTTCTCTTTTTCCGTCTTTTTTTGGGAAAGTGCCTTTCTCAACGCGTTTAACTCCTGTTCATTCCTCTCAAGCCCATATCCGGCATCATGAAACAGACAAATC
>CATKAZ010000072.1 GCA_949745795.1 uncultured Oscillospiraceae bacterium
TATTACCGCTGTCTTTCTTCAAGTCCTGAATCGGATTTTTTATTATAATCCAATCCTCAGCTTCAGGTTCACTGCAATAAATTGTATCTTTGTCTATTTCGTAAAAATAATTTATTGCACTTTGAGCATCACACACGGACATAAGTTCTCTCTGACTTCTGCCAAAAGCACGCTGTGTATAATTAGCTGAACCTATAAAAGCTTTATATGGCTGACCCTCCTTTTCCCACGCATATATTTTGCTGTGAACAGGATTTCCCTGATATACATACTGACAATTAAAATTGCTGAATGTATCTGTGAGTTCAATAAATCCTGAATGATTCGGAACAGTAATTCCCTCAGCAGCAGTCATTCCAATAATAAGATTTATCGAAACAGAATCAATTTCCATATATTTTAGGGTATTGTACTGCCACGAAACCATACTGGGTGAAGCGTATCCAGACACTATATACAGCTTATCTGCCCCTTCTATAGCAGGCTGTATTAGAATGGCCTGTCTTAATTCATTATTTATCATAAAAAGCTCCTTCACTTCAATGAAGGTTCAACATATTTGTATTCAATACCAGCAAAACTCTTTAAAACTGCTTCAAAAATAATTTGTGCACCTCTTGCCGGAACTGCCATTCCAATTTGCTTTCTTACACTTTCTTTTGATCCGCAGAAAACATAATCATCTTTAAATGTTTGAAGCCTTGCTCTTTCACGGTTGGTTAGTGCTCTGTCTTCGCTCCAATGATAAATATGCGTTCCGCCGCCGCCGCTGCCTGTAACAGTATAAGCAGGCTTATTCGGGTCTAAACGCTTATATATTTGACTTATCTTAGCACCGCTTACATTAAGCCGCAGATGCTCAGGAAGATTAGCAGTAAAAGCATTTTCACCTGGTTTTATACATTTCAGACGGTCTATAACTGTGCTGCTCTGTTTCGTAAACTCATTATTAGGAGCATTAGCAGAGATAGGCGGATTTTCAATTGCATTTCTGCAGGTATTATCGCAGTCAGCATACTCTTCTGGAGAAGGAACTCTAAATACTGTATCTAAAGTATTCTTAATACCGATAATAATAACTCTGTGTCGAGCCTGTGGAATACCATATTCTTCAAATTTATACAAATGGGGTACCAGACGATATCCGGCATCATCCATTTCTTTTAAAATCCTCTGAAATGCTTTTCCGTCATTAGCATTTCTCAGTCCGCCTACATTTTCAGCTAAAAACCAATCCGGATTAAATTTATTAAGTGCCTTTATGCCATAAGAGTAAAGAGGACCATACACACCGTTCATTCCTTTCTGTTCTCCGACTACACTATAGTCATTGCAGGGGAATCCAAAAGCCAGTGCATTAATATTGCCTAATTCCTTAAGAACATTAAAATCAAGTTTTCTAATATCATGGCAAATAACTGATTTGGGATTGTTTTTACAAATATTTCTGATATATGTATCACACGTATCCCTATCATAATCGGTTGCCCATTGATGCTCAATGCGAAAATCCATATTATCACATTTTGCATTTACAGCACCCCAGGCAATTCCTCCTGGACCGCAGAATAATTCACCAAGTTTAAATACAGACATTTTAATTCTCCATTCTATATTTTTTCTGTACCGTCTAATACAAAATTAGACTCATATCTTACCCCTGCTGCTTCAGCAATTTCCTGAAGTTCAGATACAGAAAATGATTCTCTTCTTAATTTTGCATTGAAATTCTGCGGCGATTGACCTAATCTGCGAGCTAATTCAGCAGAACTAATATTTAATCTTGCACACAAAACCCTTATTTTTTCAGATATGCTCATTTCCATGCAGTCACACCTCCACTTATACATATTATAAACGTTTTCGTTTAGCTTGTCAAGTTTTTAGTTAAGCTACATTGAAACATAATAATTTCACTGTATAGTCTATTAACCTTCAGCAAATCCGAGAAAATATTACAAATTTACATTTCACAATAATTGACTTAAGAAAATGTTTAACCATTATGCTATAATAACCCTACAAAATTTGAAGGAGTTGTTATTATGACAAAAACATTCACAATCGAAGAAAAACAAAAATTTGTAGCCAGGTACTTTTCTGGTGAATCAGTTAAATCTATAGCTGTTGAAGCTGGTATCTCGAAAAGCACAGTGTACAATTGGATTAATTTGTACAAATCAGAAGTTCTTTCGAAAGAAAAAAGTTTTACTCGCCGTGAAACCAATCAGTTTAAGCAAACAGTAAAACACCAATCAGATATGATTAAAATCCTTAAGTCAGTTAATTGCACAGTAAATTCACCGTTAAGAGACAAGCTTTATGAACTTGAAAAACTATACGGGAAGTACAGTGTCCATGTATTATGCGATTCTTTGGAGGTATCCAGAAGTACTTTTTACAATCATATTTTAAGAAACAAAAAAGAAAATACACTTGCTGCTAAAAAGCGAGAAGAACTGAGACCTATTATCAAAGACATATTTGATTCAAGCGGACAAATTTATGGAGCTAAAAAAATTGTCGCTGTTATAAAAAACAAAGGCTATAAAGCAGGCGAACATCTGGTATCAGAATTAATGTTTGAAATGAATTTATTCAGTATGCGTACTGACTCTAAAAAGGTGTATAATAAACTTAACAAAAGGCCAAGAAAAACAAACTTGCTTAAACAGCAATTTAATGTTTCTGCTCCTAATCAGGTATGGTGCAGTGATGTTACTTACTTCAAATTAAATAAAACCACATACTATGTATGCGTAATTCTCGATTTATTTTCCAGACAAGTAATAAGTTATAAAATAGCCGTAAAAAACAGCACACAACTTACTAAAACAACTTTTAAAGCAGCTTATGAGTCAAGAGAACCGAAAAACGGATTAATTTTTTCACAGTGACAGAGTTGCAAATTACATATCAACAACTTTCCAAAAACATCTTGCATCATACGGAGTTGTCCAAAGCTTCTCAAATCCCGGCACACCATATGATAACTCTGTAATGGAATCATTTTTCAGTTCTTTAAAACGGGAATCACTATATCGTACTGATTTTACATCTGAAAAAAGCTTTAAGCGAACCGTAGACAAATACATGTCATTTTACAATCATGAAAGACCTCATTCGATGATAAAATATAAAACACCATGCCAGGCAGAAGATGAATTTGCCCGAAAACACGGTGTTTCTATTAAATAATATTTGGAATACAAAGGTTCAGATTACAAACATTTTGTGATTTCACTCTTAATGTTTAGCTGTTTTTAATTTGAAAGTGGAATCCTGCAAAAAGCTTTATGCCGGAAACATCGCAAATACGTATGTTTTCGGCATAAAAAATAGACGCTTGGAACACAGGGGTTCAAAACGTCAACGTAATTCAACATTAATTTTTCTTGATTTTAAACTGTATTTAAATAAAATATCTTTTATTTGATAATTTTTTCAATCCTGCTCAAGTGTTAATCTGATAAACATTCTCTTAATCAGTCTTAACTAAACCGCCTAAATCAACAACGCAATGTCCATATCCATTGGGTAAATTAAAAAGATATATTGGCATGGACAATCCAGAAATTCTGTTGTACACACTGCATTGCCGAAATATTATTTTACTGGGTTTAGGCGATTTTCACTCATATGGAACAGAAATTGGGCGGAATTTAATCATATGCACTTCATCAGAATTTTGTTCTATGTTAAGCGCTCCTGATACTTCATCAAACACTTGCTTTTCTTTGGCGGTATTACCTTAACATTAGAGTATCAGAACAATGAGAGCAATCTGGTTAAAAAGATCACCTGAATACTTTGTACACCATATGCTTGCTGATTTCCCTAAACGTTTTTAGTAGTCAAATCTATATGATACACTTTTCAGATAATCAATGATAGTCAGATGCTGAGGGCAAATTGCCTCACACTGACCGCAGGCAATACATTCAGAAGCTTTTCCAAAGTTCTGCGTCAAGGTATCATAACTGGAGAAAGATATCGTCCAACCCTTTTGCTCCATATCCTCACGCATGATCTCATTATACAATGAAAAATATTGCGGAATCGCAATGTGCATCGGGCATCCATCCATACAATAAGAACAGCCAGTACATGGAACAGCAATCTGCGAGTTGATGATGTCAGCAACCTTGAAGCAAAGCTTGTTTTCTTCTTCACTGAGAGGGACAAAGCTTTCCATAAAAGAAATATTGTCTTCCATCTGCTCTATCGTGCTCATGCCGGAAAGAACCATCATTACATTAGGAAGTGACGCCGCAAAACGAATTGCCCAACTTGATATGGAATGATTAGGTTTTGCAGTCCGGAACAGCTTTCCCGCTTCCTCCGGTACACTCGCAAGGGAACCACCCTTAACAGGCTCCATAACGATGATCGGCTTGTTGTGCTTCAGACAAATTTCGTAATTTTTTCGGCTTTCGATCCACTCACTCTCCCAATCAAGATAATTTATCTGCAGCTGCACGAACTCCATCTCTGGATGCCTAGTTAGGATATCGTCCAGAACATCGGCGGTATCATGAAAAGAAAAACCGGCATGTTTCACAAGTCCCTTTTCTTTTTTATCAAGCAACCAATTAAAGCAGTCAAACTGTTCATATTTTGATAGACTTCCTTTTTCAATGCCATGCAGAAGATAATAGTCAAAGTATCCCGCACCTGTTTTTTTAAGCTGTTCATTGAAGATCATATCGCGATCCTCAAGGGAATTAAAAAAACCGCTATGAAGCTTAGTGGCCAGCGTAAAGCTGTCTCTCGGGTAGCGATCTATCAAAGCTATTTTAGCCACATTTTCGCTAGCAAAACCCACATACATCCACGCTGTATCAAAGTAGGTAAAACCTCTTTCAATAAATTTATCAACCATTACCTTCACATGTTCGATATCAACTGAATCCGCATCCGACGGATCAAGCAATGGCAGCCGCATCAATCCAAAACCTAATTTTTTCAAAACTGTTACATCTCATTTCATTTATTTGATTCCAAAGTACGCACTGGCTATGAACTCTTTGTCACATAATACATTATTATTATGCATCCAACAGTTTGTCAATTCTATCTTAACTTTTTAGGCAATGCCGCACAAAGATTTTACATCAGATACGAAGTCAGATTTGTAATCATACAACCAAAAGAATTGCCAGCATGGCACTGTACATAGCTTGCAGGCATACTGACGTACGTCAAAAGATTTATATGCAATACAAACATGCAAGCAGATGATCTGCGGCTCTGTAGGCAGTGTTGCCTTAAAACGACTGATAATTCTATGTAAATATATATCAAATAAATATGATTAGGGGATATGGTATCTAAAAAGCTTTAACTTATTTTTAAAAATTTACTGCCTTTTTTCCTCTATTTTCTTTATGGAAATCATTGGCGATTGCACTGCTTATTATTCAAAACTCCCCACTAAAACATCTCTTTATGATCTATACATAAATAGAATATTTACTTTCTAAACTATATTAATCATTCAAACTTTAATTCTCTTGAATCAAACATACTTTTACCATATAAGCGATACACTTCATCAGCAGTGCATGATATAGCATCCGTTAAACTGAATCCTAATTTTTCAAGAATATCACTAATATCCTTTTCAGATTCGCCTTCAATTTCCATATATGATGGAATACCAGGCCATGTATCTATATCTATTTGATGATTAAATAATTTATATGATAATCTCCTCTTTTCTTGATAGCTTTTGAAATAGTATCCTAATTGAATAAGCAAATCATTTGCTCCCATAAAAGAAGAAACTTCTATTTCTGTTTCTAACATTTGTTGTAAAGATGTATCATTATTAGCTAATATATGTTTAGTAGCTAAAGTAATTTTATCATTTGTCTTCCTTAAACGAACCCACTTATTAGGATTTATTTGAAATTTTTTCAAAAAATTACTCATTTCTTTACACGATAATTTTTCTGATACCATATTTCCATGCAGAATATTTTGCCAACTATCTACCTCTAAAATAGAATTCATTTGTTTTCTGTCTTCATCATTCATTAGATTATCTAGTTCAAAGAAAAGAACTTTCATCTTATCCAGTGCAGTCATATATTTAACTTCGCTCTCAGGATGCAAAATTTCATATAGCAATTCCATATATCGTCCATAAACTGTAGGCAAATCATATGTATACAATTGTTGATCCACACTTTGAATAAAAGTTCCTCCTAGTTCTTCAATTTTTACACAGATATTTTCAACATCTATATTTAATATTTTAACTTCTAATTCTAAATGCCCCACTTCCTTACCTCCCATTACCTTCTGCTTTCATTAAGTAATTTAATGCAGGTACACTATGTTCAAAAAAAGGTATACCCCATTTTTTACATTCATTATCTATACTTTTAATCTTGTCTTTTACATCAATATATTTGACATTTCCTTCTATTGCACCTACAAGATAATCTATTTTTTCACTAGAATATGTAAGGCTATCTTCTTTAAGATTTAATCTTTTTAGAATATGTTCATTCACAGCAAGTCCGCTAGACACAATACAAGAAACAAAGTTCTTACACTGATATACTATCCTAAGAACTTCATCAACTGGAACAAGCTCATCTGGGAACAATGGTCGAATTAATAAAATATTTAAAATATCTCTTTTATGTATATCCTTCAAAAACTCTATCCGTTCCTGTGGCGTTGGTATTTTACTCAAATCTTCAGTCACCTTTGCCGATTCAAGTGCAGGGATTGATACTGCCATAAAAAGAAATTTTTTGTTATCTCGCATTTTCATATTCAATTTAGCTAACCTGTCTAACTGCTCACTGTTAAACTTATTTCTTGTGATTGCAATAAGATTACAATTGTATCTATCATACAGTGCTTCACATAATTCTAAACCTTCATCAGGGTTAACAAAATTATCTTTGCGCTGTGAAACATAAACCACATCAAATTCCTTATTAGCTAAACTATCAACTATCTCATTAATTGTTCTGTTCTGCTCTGTTCTGTTCAATTCAAATGTATAACAATGTTTACAATTAAATGGACACACATCATCAAATGAAACCAGTTCTCTTTTTTTAATCATTTTTCTTCCTCCTCTTTCCTATCTAAGTCTAAATAATCAACATCTCTATCAAATTCTGATGCTAAAACTTCCATTGTTGTTGCAGCAAATAAACTTGCACTATACAAAATTCTACCAAGTTCTTTTTCATCTTTCTCTATTCTTTTTAATACATTCTTGTTTTCTGAATCAGTTTGAAAAAAATCAAATGATAAAACACCTACTATCTCATTATTATAGAACATAGGCGCTACCATTAATGCAATACGCTTATCTTTAGAACCCATATTTTTAGGACATGATATTTTTTCAGCATTTCCACCCAATGATAATGCATAGCATTGCTTATTTTCAAAATCATAAAAAATAGGAACTTTTTCTTTATTCATAGTACCTATAACTCCATAATTTTTAGGTCTTATTTTTTTCGTTCCCCTAACCTTTTGAATAATGCCTAGGATATCAATAGAATTTTTAGCCGAAAAAACTGTGAATCGGTTCTTCCCATCTTTCGTATATTTAACAACAATACACCTCATATATGCTTCTAAATTGTCACTATGCTGTAATTCTAATATTGATAAACAGTAAGTTGGTAATAGATATTGTTCTATAAATTCACTTAATTTACGCCCTTTTTTAATTTCATATTTAGTAACTGTGACTGATTCAATAGTTCGTTCTTGCTTTTCATCAGTTTGGTTTAATAATGTAGAAATAAATCTTTCAGCACATTTTTCCCAAGTAAAACCACGAGAACATAACTCATCTCTTAATTTTTTGGCATTTTTCATGCAATCTTCATAATTAGAAATAACGCTACAAATTATTTTTGACACTTCTGCCAAATCTTTATCACTATAGTTTTCTCCTGAAACCTCTCCTAATTTCCCATCAATCTTTACTCCATGTACCCAACTACTAAGTGGCGGAGATAATTCTTGATCTAGGAACTTATATAAACCACTATTAA
>CATKAZ010000073.1 GCA_949745795.1 uncultured Oscillospiraceae bacterium
AAGAAAAAATGTGCTGTTTGAAAATCAACCTCAATTTGATTTCCAATTATATACACCGTTTTTTATTTTGTCAAGAGGGGTATCATAAAAAAATACATACGAAACAGAGTAAAACAGTCGGCAGGAAAATGCAAAAAAAGACCGCAATTTTCGAGCTTTGACGGAAATTGCGGTCTTTCTGAAAATCTATCTGAAAAAATTTTCTTGACAAGGCAAAAAATAAGAACCGAGATTATATAATCCCAGTTCTTTCATTGATGTGGTTGGGGTGGTAGGATTTGAACCCACGGAATGGAGGAGTCAGAGTCCTCTGCCTTACCACTTGGCGACACCCCAATATTTAGCATTCTTAACTTGACTGCTTAAACATTATATCACATTAAAAATCCATTGTCAACCCTTTTTTGAAAAAAATTCAAAAAAATTTTATTGTTTATATTGAATTTATTATAACCTTACTGTATAATAATAGTATGCATTAAGAAAGGCAGATTAAATAATGAAAAAATTGTATTTTATATTAAATCTTCAATCAGGGAAAGCTACTATTAGTTCTAAACTTGCTTTGGTCATTGACATGTTTACAAAAGCCGGATATGAAGTGACTGCACGGCCTACTCAGGAAAGAATGGATGCATGTGCAGCTGCTAAATATGCATGTGGTCAAGGATTTGATTTAATAGTTTGTTCGGGCGGTGACGGTACACTTAATGAAGTAATACAGGGAGTTATGAGATCGGACAATAAATTGCCAATAGGATATATTCCGGCAGGTTCAACTAATGATTTTGCCAGAGGAGTAGGAATTCCGAGAAATATTATTGACGCAGCTCAATGGATAATAGATGGAAAAGAATACCCATGTGATATAGGCAGCTTTAATGATAAATATTTTACTTATATTGCGGCGTTCGGAGCTTTTACAGAAGTGACATATGAAACATCCCAACAAGTAAAAAATGTTTTAGGACATGTAGCTTATGTGCTTAACGGAATATCCAGACTAAAAAATATAAAGTCATATCACATGAAAATAACTTATGACGAAGAAACTATTGAAGATAATTACATTTTCGGAATGGTAACAAATTCGTCATCTGTTGCAGGTTTGTTATCGCTAAACGAATTCCTTCTTGACGATGGTCTTTATGAAGTGACACTTATTAAAACTCCCGGAAATCCACTTGACTTGCAAAGAATTATCCATTCTCTTTTAAATATTGACATTGATATTGATACAGCTTATATTAAATCATTTAGAACATCTAAAATAAAGTTTGAATGCAGCGAGGAAATTCAATGGACAATTGACGGTGAATTTGGCGGTGCATATAAATCAGTTGATATATGTAATAATAAACAGGCAATAGTATTGATGTCAGACCGATAATGATTTTATAAATAATTAGATCACCTGAAATTCAGGTGATTTTTTATTTTCTTGGATATTTCGGTAATAAAAATTATAGCAGTTTTTATAAAAAAGTATATTAAACATCAAATAGAAAATAATAAAAGATATATAATTATATAAGATTTACTATGTTTTGATATGATTTGCAATTTTTATAGTAAAGATGCACAACAAGTCATAAGAATTATTAGTCAACTGTACAAATTTGACGTGTTTTGGATTAAAATGATTGAAATTGCTTGAAAATCTATTTTATTTATGCTATTATAATAATGCAAACATCAAAAAAGTTCAAAACAATTCAAAACAATTTGAAAGAAGTGACGAAATTGCTGACAGAAGAAAGATATTCAATTATTCTTGAATTGGTTAATACCAGAAAAAGCATAAAATTAACTGAACTGTGTGAAATACTGAATGCTTCTATATCTACGGTAAGACGAGATTTAAATGCTCTTGCCGAAATGGGCAGACTTACAAAGGTTCATGGCGGTGCAATAGCCATTGATGATAATTTTACTTTTACAGAGATAAACGTTGATGAAAAGTCCAGGTTATTTACAGAGGAAAAAACTATTATTGCAAGATATGCAGCATCATTAATAGATGATGAGGATTTTATTTTTATGGATGCAGGAACTACCACTGAAAAAATGATAGAATTTTTACCTCAGAAAAAAGTGACCTTTGTGACCAACGGATTTATTCATGCAAAAAAACTTGCACAGAAAGGTTTCAAAGTGTATATTCCGGGGGGTGAAATTAAGCTTATTACAGAGGCAATTGTGGGTGCTGAATGTATAATGACACTGAAAAATTATAATTTCACAAAAAGTTTTATTGGTGTAAATGGTATTTCAATTTCTTCCGGTTTCTCTACTCCGGACATAAATGAAGCAAAAGTAAAAACTACTATTGTTGATGGAAGTCTTAAAACATATGTACTGGCAGATCATTCAAAATTTGATAAAGTAACTTCTGTTACATTTGCGACGCTCAACAGAGCAGATATTATAACAGATAAATTATCCGATAAAAAATATACAGACTATACGTCTGTTAAGGAGGTAATGTAAAATGGTTTATACAGTCACCTTTAATCCGGCAATCGACTATGTTATTTACACAGATGAAATGAAAATCGGAACTGTAAATCGTGCTGAAAATGAGAAAATATATTTCGGCGGAAAAGGAATAAATGTTTCTATTATATTAAATGAACTGGGAATTAAATCTGAGGCTTTGGGATTTGTGGCTGGCTTTACCGGTGAAGCTATTGAGAAGGGGATGGCTAAAGGCGGTATAAAAACTGATTTTGTTCATCTTGATGAAGGATTTTCCAGAATTAATGTGAAGATTCGATCGTCTTCCGAAACGGAGCTTAACGGACAAGGGCCGAAAGTGCCGGAGGAAAAAATTAATGCACTTTTTAAAAAGTTTGATAAGATTCAAGACGGAGATACTATTGTTCTTGCCGGAAGCATACCTTCATCACTTCCTTTGGATATTTATGAAAAAATCCTTAAAAATCTTCAAAATAAAAATGTCAGGACAGTTGTGGACGCTACCGGTGATTTGTTAATGAATGTGTTAAAATATAAACCGTTTCTTATTAAACCAAATAATTTTGAACTTGGTGAGATATTCGGAGTAACGTTAAAAACAATTGAAGATATTTCAGACTGTGCTTTAAAGCTTAAAGAGATGGGTGCGGTTAATGTGTTAATTTCAATGGCAGGAGACGGAGCGCTGCTGGTTGATGAGGACGGTAAAATTCATGTTTGCGGAGTATGTAAAGGTAATGTTAAGAACTCAGTAGGTGCCGGAGATTCAATGGTAGCAGGATTTATAGCAGGATGTGAAAAGAAAAGCTATGAATATGCGCTTAAACTTGGTACTGCTGCCGGAGGTGCAACGGCATTTTCAGAAGGATTAGCACAAAAGGATCTGATTTACAGTTTAATGGAGCAATTATAAATTTGGTTAGGAGGTATTTATTATGAGAATTACTGATTTGCTTAATAAAGAAAGCATTCTTCTTAACGGATCGCCAAAATCCAAATCAGAAGCTATTGATATGCTTATTGATTTGCAGATGAGAAACGGAAAAATTGAAGATAAGGAAATTTATAAAAAAGGTATTTTAGCCAGAGAAGAAATCAGTTCTACAGCTGTAGGAGAAGGAATCGCTATTCCTCATGCGAAGAGCGAGGCTGTAACCGCACCGTCACTGTCAGCTATGACTGTTCCGGAAGGCGTTAATTATGAAGCATTGGACGGCGAGCCTTCAAATCTTTTATTTATGATAGCAGCGCCTAATGACGGTGATGTACATCTTGATGTTCTTTCACGTCTTATGACAATTCTTATGGATGAGGATTTTAGAGCACAGCTTTTATCAGCTAAAAGCAAAGATGAATTTCTTCAAATTATTGATAATATGGAAAAAGAAAAATATCCTGATGAAACTGTTTCAGAAGATAGAAACATTAAATATAGAGTTCTTGCTGTAACAGCCTGTCCTACGGGTATTGCTCACACATACATGGCGGCTGAAGCGTTGGAAAAGGCAGGAAAAAGGCTTGGTATTACAATCAAGGTTGAAACAAACGGATCAGGCGGAGCTAAAAATGTGCTTACAAAGCAGGAAATAGAAGATTGTGACGGTATTATTGTAGCAGCTGACAAAACTGTTGAAATGTCACGTTTTGACGGCAAAAAGGTTATAACTGTCAAAGTTTCCGATGGTATTAAAATTCCCGAGGAGCTTATTAAAAGAATCAAATCCGGTGACGCTCGTATTTATCATCATACAGGCGCTGAGGTAAATAAATCGGATGAATCCAATGAAAGCTTTGGAAGAAAAATTTACAAGCATCTTATGAACGGTGTATCAAATATGCTTCCGTTTACAGTTGCAGGCGGTATTTTTATAGCGATTGCATTTTTGATTGATACGATTGCAGGTGCTCCTCAAGACAAAAATTTCGGAACATATACGTCAGCAGCAGCATTTTTTAAAACAATCGGCGGATTTGCATTTAATTTTATGATACCGGTTTTAGCAGGCTATATAGGTAAAAGTATTGCAGACAGACCGGGATTTTTAGTGGGACTTGTAGGCGGATATCTTGCAACGACAGGCTCTACTTTTGCAAATGTGGGAGGAGATGTGCCGTCAGGCTTTTTGGGAGCTTTGCTGGCAGGGTTTGCAGGCGGACTTATTATGCTTGGAGTTGAGAAAATTTGCGACAGAATGCCTAAATCTTTAAACGGTATTAAGCCGGTTTTAATTTATCCACTGGCAGGTCTTGGAATCATTGCATTGTTAATGTGTGCTGTAAATCCTTTTATGGGAATGATAAATACAGGACTTTCCGACTTTTTAAACAGTATGGGAAACAGTAAGATTATATTAGGCTGTATTCTCGGAGCTATGATGTCAATTGACATGGGCGGACCGTTTAATAAAGCAGCTTATGTTTTCGGAACGGCATCTATTGCTTCAGGTAACTATGATATTATGGCAGCAGTAATGATAGGAGGAATGGTACCGCCGATTGCAATTGCGCTTTCCACTACCTTTTTCAAGAATAAATGGACTGATGAGGAAAGAAAAAACGGAGCAGTCAATTATATTATGGGATTGAGTTTTATTACTGAAGGTGCAATTCCTTATGCAGCAGCTGATCCGCTGAGGGTTATACCTTCATGTATGATAGGAGCAGCGGTTGCCGGCGGACTTTCAATGGCTTTTAACTGTACTCTTATGGCTCCGCACGGTGGTATATTTGTATTCGCCGTAGTTGGAAACTGGGCGATGTATTTGCTTTCACTGGCAGTTGGTTCATTAATAGGAATGCTGATGCTTGCAATACTAAAAAAGAGAGTAAAGATTAATCAATAAAATTTTAAAATTAAAGGAGAGATTTGTCATGGTATCACAGACGGTAGAAGTTGTAAATACACAGGGTATTCATATGAGACCGGCAGGGGTTTTGGTTGAGGAAATGAAAAAGTTTTCGGATTGTACTGTAATGCTGAAAACAGCTGATAAGTCTGCAAAAGCTACGGCAGTTATGCAGATTATGGCAGCAGGTATAAAATGCGGAACAAAAGTTGAAATTACAGCAGACGGCGTTAATGAGCAGGCTGCTTTGGACAAAGCCGTTGAACTTTTTAAAAGCGGATTCGGCGAATAATATATAAAGGGGCATGGCTATGGATAAGTTTACCGGAAAAGGCGTTTACGGCGCTATTGCCATAGGAAAAATTTCAGTATTTAATCGTCAGGAAGCATCTGTACGCCGTATTCATATTAAAGATACAGAAGCGGAAATAAAGCGTCTTGAAAAGGCAAAGGCACGAAGCTCAGAACAGCTTCAGCAAATATACAACAAAGCGCTGAAAGAAGTCGGCGAAACAAATGCTCAGATTTTTGAAATTCATATGATGATGATTGAAGATGAGGATTATAATGAATCGATCATTAATATTATTGAAACACAAATGGTAAATGCAGAATATGCAGTAGCAGTAACATCAGACAATTTTGCATCAATGTTTGCATCAATGGACGACACATATATGCAGGTAAGAGCAGCAGATGTAAAGGATATTTCTAATAGAATAATAAACAATTTTGCGGCTGTTAGTAATGAAAACAACAGTATTGATGAAAAGGTGGTAATATGTGCAGACGATCTTGCGCCAAGTGAAACAGTTTCACTTGATAAAAATAAAGTACTCGCATTTGTTACTGCAAATGGCTCTGTTAATTCACATACTGCAATTCTCGCCAGAAATATGAATATTCCGGCAGTAATTGGTGTTGGAGATAAATTTCTTGAGAAGATAAAAGACGGTCAAACTGTAATTGTTGACGGATTTTCAGGTGAGGTCTTTTTAGATCCCGATGAAGACACTTTAAACGCCATGAATAAAAAACAATCTGAGGACAGTGAAAAGAAAAAACTTTTAATGGAGCTTAAAGGAAAAGAAAATGTTACTCTTGACGGTACTAAAATAGAAATTTATGCAAATATCGGCGGAGTTGATAATATCGGAGCAGTACTTTTTAATGATGCCGGAGGAATCGGACTTTTCAGAAGTGAATTTCTTTACCTGGAAAATTCAGATTATCCTACTGAGGAACAGCAATTTACAGCATATAAAAAAGTTCTTGAGAGTATGGCGGGGAAAAAGGTTATAATACGAACTATGGATATAGGAGCTGACAAGCAGGTTGATTACTTTAATCTGGGCAAAGAAGAAAATCCGGCGCTTGGATTCAGGGCTATAAGAATTTGTCTGTCACGTCCGGAGATTTTTAAAACTCAGATGAGAGCGCTTTACAGGGCATCAGTGTATGGTAATTTGGGAATTATGTTTCCTATGATTACTTCTGTATCTGAAGTTGAAAAGATCAAAGCAATCTGCGAGGAAGTAAAGCATGAATTGAGATCTGATAATATTGAATATTCTTCTAGCATAGAAATAGGTATTATGATTGAAACTCCTGCTGCGGCAATTATCAGTGATAAGCTTGCGCCGATGGTTGATTTTTTTAGTGTAGGTACAAATGATCTGATACAATATACTCTTGCATGTGACAGGCAGAATCCTAATTTGGAAAATATCTGCGATACCCATCATGAAGCTGTGCTTAGATTAATTGCAATTTCCGCTGAAAATGCTCACAGGCATGGAGCATGGATAGGTATTTGCGGAGAGCTTGCGGCTGATACGAGTCTTACAGAAACATTTTTGAGAATGGGAATTGATGAACTTTCCGTATCACCGGGATTTGTTCTTAAGGTAAGAAACGAAGTCAGAAATATTGATTTGTCATAAATAATTGATTATAAAAAAACCGGAAGTTAATTCCGGTTTTTGTTTATTTAACCTTTGTACCGCATTCGTTGCAGAAGATATCATCTTCATTCATTTCGTTGTTACAATTTGGGCAGAATGTTTTTGGTACTGTAGTATTTTCCTTAGAATCAGATAAAGATGAATTTTGAGGTATCGTTTCAGAAGGAGTTTTATCTGTATCTGTATTTATTGAAGATGCTTCTTTAGGTGAGTAAATTGGCGCTGCTTGATTGTTTTTATTATCTTCAGTTTCTTCTGACGGTTTGACGATAGTATTTTCATCAGATAAACTTGATAAATTATTTTCAAATTTTGTTCCGCAGAAATTACAGAAAATTGCATCTGCATTCAGTGTATTACCGCAGTTTGAGCATTTTTTTGGCTGAGATGTTACAACTGATTGCGGCTTTGGTTTTTCAGGAAGCTTTGCACCGCATTTTGAACAGAAAACAGCGTCGTTTTTAAATGCTGTTCCGCATTCCGGACAGCAGAATTGACTTTTTATTTTAAGTATTTCCTGCTGAGTTTCGTTTATTTTTTCCATTGAATTTTTAATGGAATCAATAGCAGGTTCAAATTCCTGTTCGGGAGAAGAATTGTATTTTTCGAAATACATTTTACCGATAAGCTTATATTGTGTATCGATTTTACATTCTTCACCTTTAATAATATTATTAAGTGAACTGGTTTCGGACATTACTTTTGCCTTTCGGGAGATTTCCTTTCCTTTATTTGAAATATTTTTTCCTATATTGCTAAAGACTGACATATTATAGCCCCTTTCGATATTTTATAAATATTATACCATTTATTATTATTAACTTCAAGACTTGCAATAATAAAAATAATCCGCTATTATAAAAAATAAGTGATAAAAAGCGGAAACTTTAATGAATGAGGTATCACATGAAGATTAAGAAATAAAATTTTAACAAGTCTGTTTTTGACATATAAATATAGTCCGTATAATAATATATTCATATAGGGAAATTTATATACTATAAATAATAACGGTTCGGAAAAAACCGAACCGTTTTAAGTTTATTTTTTTAAATCTTCAATAAATTTATTGGTAAAATTATTTAAGCCTTCAAAATCAATAGAGTCGATATAAAATTTTTCAAGTTCGTCATGAATGTTCAAAGCAGTTTGTAAACATACGGACGCTTCCTTAGCTAATTCAAGGGATGCTTTTTTATCAAAGTTAATTCTTTGTTTTTTGCTGTTGAACATTTCCTTGTCATAAAATCTTGAGAAGTTTATTATGTTTTCATTTGTTGGAACAAGACCGTTAAAGAAATTTCCTGTAATAAATACAAGTCCCAATTTTTCAACAATAAGATGTTCAAAAGTACTGTTATGCAGCATTGTGCATTCACTTACTGTTATGTCATATCCGTTGTTTATAAATATATCTGATATGCTTTTTAGGAAATAATCTCCGCCGGCAAACAAATCGTCCTTTATAAAATACTTTGAATATTCGCCGGGTACGGGGTGTGTCATATAATTTTCTGTTGTAAAAGCGGAAAGCTGTTTAAATTCAATTTTTCCCGTACCGTCCGGTATAGATTTCGGTATAAGTTTTTTGGCAAGACGATTAATATATGCGGATAATTTATTTTTGTTAAGACAATCTTCGGCAATGGTATAAATATCAGTATTCAGCGATGCAAATGCTTCGACATAGCAGCGTACACGATTGTGGTACTTTTGATTTTCGTCAAAGCAATATCTTACAGCGTCCTTGTGAACCTGCATTTTTTCTTTATTCCAGAACTCACCTAGGTTTATTATTTCCTGTGACACTGCCGGATACAACGCCTCAAAAACATGAGGGGCAGTTCCGTCTACAATAATAATACCCTTGTCTTCAATGACGACTGCGTCCAGAGATTTGATGTCTGAAGAACAGTAATAAATCGACATAGGACTGTCTTTAAAAGCTTCGGCAACCTTTTTCATAAGAGTAGATTTGCCTGTTCCGGGACCTCCTTTGAGTATGTAGGTATAGTATCCCGGGTTTTTTATTTGTTCAATAAATTTTGAGCGGAATCCTGTTGGTGAAGTACCGCCTAAAAAATAAACTTTTGCATTCATGCTTTCCCTCCGGTTTTATAGAATTTACTCTATATACTATGTTTTCATTAGGGAAATGACACAGATTCAGTTTATTTTAATCATAGGAAGCTGATCCTCCGGTATGTCCATTCCGCATTTTTTATAAAACATTGCCTTTTCATTGCTGCAAATTAGAATTTTCCTGTAAAAACTGCCGTATTTTTTAAGCATTTCATCAGCCAGCATTTTCCCGAATCCTTTTCTGTGATATTCGGGATCAATAAGAAGATAAGGAAAGTATACGTTCATGCCGCCGTCTGAAACGGCGCTCATAAGACCTATTAATTTGCTTTCGTCATAAAGAGTAATTACTGTTTCACTGTTTTTCAGTGCTTTGAAAAGTTTATCAGGATAATTTGCCGATTCCCATTCTACTGATTTAAAGAGTCTTACAATTTCGTTTTCTGTAAAATTTTTATTATAAGTTAAATTAATCATATCAGCCTCCCGAATTTTGATTTATATCTATTATATCAGAATAAAAGCTTGGTTATTCAAAAATCTACATTATATCCTTGACCTTTGGCAAAAAAAGTAGTAAAATTATATTGAATTAAAAAATTGGAGGAATAATATATGTCAAAAAAATTTATTGTAGAAACTTCTGCAAGACATGTACATGTAACACAGGAACATCTTGAAATTCTTTTCGGTAAGGGTGCAAAGCTTACTCATAAAAAGGATCTTTCACAGCCGGGACAGTTTGCATGTGAAGAAAGAGTTACTATTGTAGGACCTAAAAAAGAAATGCCTAATGTTTCTATTTTAGGTCCTGTACGTCCGGAAACACAGGTTGAGCTTTCAGCTACTGATGCTCGTTCAATCGGTATTGCCGCTCCTATCAGAGAATCAGGAGATGTTGCAGGTTCAGGCGCCTGTAAGATAGTAGGTCCTGCCGGTGAAGTTGAACTAAGTCAGGGTGTGATTGTTGCCAAGCGTCACATTCATCTGACTCCTGAAACAGCCGCTGAAAGAGGCGTTAAGGATAAGGATGTCGTATGGGTTAAAATCGATACGGACGGCAGAAAAGCAATTCTCGGAGACGTAGTAGTAAGAGTTTCTGAAAAATACGCTCCTGCTATGCATATTGATACTGATGAATCAAATGCTGTCGGTGCTTACAATGGTCTTGAAGGCGAAATAATTGAACTTTAATTAACTAATATGAAGGCGGCTTTATGCCGCCTTTTGTATTTTATAAAAATATTATCATATACTATAATAAGGAGGGAATAGTATGAAAATTAAATCTGATGATATACAGCTGAAAAAGTATGAACAGTATCTTTACAGCTTGCCGTTTGTCGGCACAAAAAAAATTGAAAGTGAAAAAACAGTTTTTGTCATGGTCGATATAATAAACGGTTTTATCCGTGAGGGTGTACTTCATGACAAGGAAATTGAAAGTATTATTTCACCTGTAAAAGCTTTTCTTGAATATTGTAATAGAAAGAACATAAAATCAATTGCTTTTTCTGACTGTCATAGTGAAGATTCATGTGAATTTTCAGCTTTTCCTTCTCACTGTATAAAAGGGGATAATGAGTGTAAAATAGTTGACGAGTTAATCCAAACTGGAGGATTTGCAATTATTGAGAAAAATTCCGCTAACGGCTTTCATGCTTCCGGATTCAGAAAATTTCTTGAAAATAATATGGATAAAAACTGTTATATAGTTTGCGGG
This sequence comes from uncultured Oscillospiraceae bacterium, assembly GCA_949745795.1. Taxonomy (GTDB): domain Bacteria; phylum Bacillota; class Clostridia; order Oscillospirales; family Ruminococcaceae; genus Porcipelethomonas. The sequence continues at coordinate 11,094 of CATKAZ010000073.1, forward strand.
GATTGTACTGATATATGCGTACTGAATTTTTGCTTATCATTAAAAACATTTTTTAATGAGATCAATAAACCATCGGAAATCTTAGTACCGTTAAACATGACCGAAACCTTTCAAACTGCAAAACATAATCGCAGTTTAGCTAATATTTCAGCTTTGTTTATCATGGAAACAAACGGAATAAAACTTATCGGAGGAATTGATATAAATGAGTAAATGTAATCTTTCAATGCTTGTTGATTTTTATGAGCTTACTATGGGGAATGCTTATCTTTTAAATGAATACAGCGAAAGAACAGTATATTTTGATATGTTTTTCAGACGTATTCCCGATGGCGGCGGATATGCTATTTTTGCAGGACTTGAACAGGTAATTGAATATTTGCAAAATCTTCGGTTTACAGATGAGGATATTGAATATTTAAGAAGTAAAAATATATTTTCCGATAAGTTTCTTGAGTATTTGAAAGCTTTTAAATTTGAATGCGATGTGTGGTCAGTGCGGGAAGGAACGCCTGTTTTTCCGAATGAGCCGATTATTACAGTCAAAGGTCCCTCAATACAGGCTCAGTTTATTGAAACGATGATTTTGCTGTTTGTAAATCATCAGAGTCTTATTGCTACAAAGGCGAGCCGTATTGTACGGGCTGCGCAGGGAAGACCGGTTATAGAATACGGTTCCAGAAGGGCGCAGGGAGGAGACGGTGCGGTTCTGGGTGCTAGGGCTGCATATATAGCAGGCTGCTGCGGAACGGCATGTACTATGGCAGACAGAGATTACGGAGTCCCGGCAGCTGGAACTATGGCTCACAGTTGGGTCCAGCTTTTTCCTACAGAGCTTGAAGCTTTTGAAGCGTATGCGGAAGTTTATCCGGAAAATTGTGTATTTCTGGTGGATACTTACAATACGCTTAAATCGGGTGTGCCAAATGCTGTAAAAGTTTTTGAAAAGCTGGCAGAAAAGGGATACCGTCCGGGAGGAATCAGAATTGACAGCGGAGATATTGCATATCTATCCAAAAAGGCAAGAAAAATACTGAATGATGCGGGATTTGATGACTGTAAGATTATAGTTTCCAATTCGCTTGATGAATATATTATTCGGGATCTTTTGATGCAGGGGGCTGAAATTGACAAATTCGGAGTTGGTGAACGACTGATAACAAGTAAATCCGAACCTGTTTTCGGAGGAGTTTATAAGCTTGCAGCTATTGAAGAAAACGGAGAAATCCTACCTAAAATAAAGCTTTCGGAAAATGTAACTAAAATTACAAATCCCGGTTACAAAAAGCCTGTTAGACTGTTTTGCCGAAAAACCGGAATGGCGCTGGCAGATATTATTCTTTTGCATGACGAGCATATAGATGATAAAAAAACTTTTGAAATTTTTGATCCGGAGTTTACCTATAAAAGAAAAATCCTTAGTGATTTTACTGCTGAAAATCTTCAAATTCCTATTTTTGAAAGGGGAAAGTGTGTATATAAATCACCGTCTATTGAAGAAATCAGGGAGTATTCCAAAACTCAATTGTCATTAATATGGGAAGAGGTAAAAAGATTTGAGAATCCTCACAAATACTATGTAGATTTATCTGAAAAGCTGTGGAATATCAAACAAAAGCTTTTAAGGAACGTAAATATCGGTAAGCTTTAAAAAAATATCGGGAACATTTATTGGTTTTGGAATTTTCATCGGTAAGCTTCAACACAAATTACTCTCCGAAACCAATAAATCTGATGATATATTATGTTCTATTAAGTCAAATGTTGGTAAAACAGGTATTGCACATAACTGAAAAATTTGATATAATAAAAGAACAAATATATTTTTTAATGCTGAAAGGAATGATTTTCATATATGAAGACTATCGGAATTATCGGAGCAATGCCTTCAGAGCTTGCAGATATAAGAAATACTCTTACCGGAGCAGTTGTAAAAAACTATTCCGGATTTGATTTTTACATAAATACTTATAAAGACAAGCTTATAATTAACGCATGCTGCGGTATTGCAAAGGTTAATGCCGCTGTATGCACACAAGTTATGATAGATCATTTTGATGTTGATGCAATTATAAATACCGGTGTAGCGGGAGGTATGGATACAAAAGTCAAAGTGTGTGACATTGTTGTTTCCAACGAAGTGCTTCCTCACGATCTGGAGCTTAGATTGTTAAATGATTACCCTCCGTACAACGGAATTTTTAAGGCAGATGAAAAGCTTATAAGCATTGCTTTTGAGGTGTGCAGAGAGAAAAATATTGACAGTCATATCGGACGTGTTGTTTCCGGTGAAGCTTTTATTTCAAGCAGCGAAGTCAAAAAGGCTATTTGTGAGAAATTTTCTCCTCTTGCGGTTGATATGGAAACATCTGCAATCGGTCATTGTGCTTTTATGAATAATATGCCGTTTGTCAGCATCAGATGTATTTCCGACAATGCAGATGACGAGGGAGAAATGTCATTTGACGAATTTGAAAAAATTGCAGCTAAAAGAGTAGCGGAAGTTGTTCTTGAAATGATTGAAAAAATATGATTTTTACTTGTAAAATTGCTGTTTTTGTGGTATAATTTATTATTACATAAATTACCTGAATGAATGGAGATTATTAATTGAATCAGGAAAAGAATATAGAAGAATATATAAATTCAGTAGAGGAAATTATTTCCCGAAAAGATGCTCCCATACTTGCATGTGTTCACAGTTATGGTTGTCAGCTTAATTTTTCCGACGGTGAAAAATTAAAGGGTATGCTTGCAAAAATGGGGTTCGGTCTGACGGACAAGCCTGAGGACGCCGGTTTGGTTATTTTCAATACATGTGCGGTAAGGGAAAATGCCGAGGACAGGGTTTTCGGCAATCTTGGATTTCTAAAGCATTATAAGGAAAAGAATCCGGAGATGATAATAGGTATTTGCGGCTGTATGACCGGTCTTGACCATGTAGTTGAAAAAATCAGTAATTCATATAAATTTGTGGATATTGTTTTTGGTACCTCTGCTCTGGATAAGTTTCCGAGGCTTCTTTTTGACAAGCTTTCAGGAACAAAGCATGCATTTGATACGAATGAGTATAATATGCCCGTAGAAGGACTTGAACAGAAAAGAGACAGTACATTTAAAGCTTCTGTACCGATTATGTTTGGCTGCAATAATTTTTGTACTTATTGTATCGTTCCGTATGTCAGAGGACGTGAAAGAAGCAGAAAACCGGAAAATATTATACAGGAAGTAAAAGAATTGGTTGCGTCCGGTTACAAAGAAATTATGCTTTTGGGACAGAATGTAAATTCGTACGGCAAAGATCTTCCTGACGGTATTAACTTTCCGCAGCTTTTAGAAAGAATAAACGCAATCGACGGAGATTTTATAATAAGATTTATGTCGTCTCACCCCAAGGACGCCGGAAAGGAACTCATTGATACTATTATTCGTTGTAAGAAGGTCGGCAGACATTTTCATCTTCCGGTTCAGAGCGGCAGTAATGAAATACTTGAGAAAATGAATCGCAGGTATACAATTGAAAGGTATATGGAAACAATAAATTATGCCCGCAGCATTATTCCAGATTTTTCATTTACCACCGATATTATTGTGGGATTTCCTAATGAAAGTGAAGAAGATTTTGAAAAGACACTTGAACTTATGAAGCGTGTGGGGTATGATAATATTTACTCGTTTATTTACTCAAAGCGTTCCGGAACAAAGGCGGCGGAAATAAATGATCTTATTTCAGACGAAGAAAAAAGTCAGCGTATGACCAGACTTCTTGCTTTGCAGAGGGAAATTTCTACTGAAAACTATAAACGCTTTATCGGCAGAAAAATGAGAGTGCTTGTTGACGGTAAAGGAAAAAAAGCCGGTTGGCTTACCGGAAAAAGCAGTGAGTTTATAATAGTTGAATTTGAAGGCGATGAATCCCTGACAGGCAGTTTTGCCGATGTAGAAATAATCGGTGCTAAAAATTGGGCTGTTACGGGTAAATTGATTAATAAAAAGGAGAAATAAAAATGGATACAATTTCAATGGCAAGAGAATTAGGAAAACTTATACAGGCAGATCCAAGATATGATGCATATATAAAGGCAAAAGAAACAAATGATAAGGACGAGGAGCTTCAGAAGCTTATCAATGATTTTACAATGAAACGCTATGAGCTAAATATGGAAATGTCCAAAACAGATAAAGACACCGATAAGGTTAAAGAACTTGACGGAGTTATCAAGAATATTTACGGTGAAATTATGGTAAATCCCAATATGGCTGCATTTAATGCTGCAAAAAATGCCATGGACGGTATGCTGGCAGAAATTAACAACATTATTACTGCGTCTGCAAACGGAGAAGATCCCGAAACCTGTCCGTCACAGCCAAGCGGATGCTCGGGCAGCTGTTCAACTTGCGGCGGTTGCCACTGATTTGACGTAATTATAAATAAAATTTTCGGCTTTTTGACTTTTTCATGATTTTTTCTGAAAAGGTCAAATTGCATAATCGGAGGTTATTGATGGAAATTGACAGATCCAAAATTTCCCCTATGATGAAACAGTACTTGGACACTAAAGACGATTATCCCGATACTATACTGTTTTTCCGTGTAGGCGACTTTTATGAAATGTTTTTTGATGATGCGCTTTTGGTATCCAAAACTCTGGAGCTTACCTTGACGGGCAAGGAATGCGGACTTGAGGAAAGAGCACCTATGTGCGGAGTTCCTCATCACAGCAGTGAAATATATGTAAAAAAGCTTATTGAAGCAGGGTATAAGGTTGCTATATGCGAACAGCTTACAGATCCGTCTGAAGGAAAAGGATTGGTTGTGCGTGATGTTATAAGAGTTGTTACTCCGGGTACTCTTATAGAAAGCAGTATGCTTAGTGACGACAATAATAATTATATATGCTGCGCTTATTATGATAATCAAAGCTGCGGTATGTGCTTTGCGGATATATCAACCGGTGAAGTGCGCCTTGCTATTGCTGACGGAGGAAAAAATCTTGAACCTGAGCTTGTAGACTTGCTTTCCAGATACAGTCCGTCGGAAGTAATATTTAATCCGGAATTTCTTTCTCTTAAAACGGTTCTTGATTTTATAAAGGAAAGATTGGGTTGTTCGGTAACGCTTAGAGAATCAGAATGTTTTAATCCGGATTTGAAAAAAGAAACGGTGTATAAACAGTTTTCCGTTTCTTCAATGGATATGTTGGGACTTGCTGAAAGCGGGGTCGATGTATGTGCAGTGTGCGGATTGTTTGAGTATATCGGTGATACTCAGAAAACACTTACAGGACGATTCACTTCAATAGAACGTCAGGACGCATCGGCAGTTATGGCTTTGGATCTTACTGCAAGAAGAAATCTTGAGCTTACGGAAACCTTAAGAAACAAAGAAAAAAAAGGTTCGCTTCTATGGGTGCTTGACTCCACAAGAACATCAATGGGTAAAAGACTGCTTAAAACTTATATTGAACAGCCGCTTACCAGTCCGGCAAGAATTATTGACAGACTTGAAGCTGTGGAGCAGTTTACTAAAAATTCTGTTGTACTTATGGAAACCTGTGATATTTTAGAGCGTGTGTATGACTTAGAACGTCTTATGACAAGAGTAATGTATAAAACTGCAACGCCAAGAGATTTGAAATCACTGTCTATGACTTCTCTTCAGCTGCCCGACCTTAAAGAACAGCTGAAAAAGCTGTCGGGTTCTAAGCTGATAAATTCTTTGGAAAGCAGTATCTCAACACTGGAGGATATATCAGGGCTGGTTGAAAATGCTATAATTGACGAACCGCCGGTTTCCGTAAAAGACGGAGGGGTTATAAAGGACGGTTTTAATGAAGAGCTTGACAATCTCAGACATATAATGAACAGCGGTAAAAATATTATTACCGAAATCGAGGAACGTGAGCGTGAAGAAACAGGAATAAAGGGACTGAAAATCGGTTTCAACCGTGTATTTGGGTATTATATAGAGGTTACACGTTCGTATTATGATCTTGTTCCGGACCGATACATACGTAAGCAGACTCTGACAAACTGTGAACGATTTATTACGGAAGAACTTAAAAATGCCGAAAATAACATTCTTGGCGCAAAGGATAAAGCACTTAGACTTGAAGCGGATATTTTCTCGGAGGTACGTGATTTTCTGGCTTCAAAGCTTCAAAGCGTTCAGCGTACTGCTTCAGCTGTTGCCGCAGTTGATGTACTGACGTCATTTGCCGACGTTTCAATGAAAAATAATTATACCCGTCCTGAAATTGCTATTGACGGAGTTATTGATATACATGACGGACGTCATCCGGTTGTTGAGTTGATGCTGTCTGATGAAATATTTGTACCTAACGATGTTTATCTTGACACGAAAGGCAGCAGAATGTCGGTTATAACAGGGCCTAACATGTCAGGTAAATCAACGTATATGAGACAAACTGCGCTTATTACTCTTATGGCTCAGATGGGCTGCTTTGTTCCTGCGTCATATGCAAAGATTTCTGTGGTTGACAGAATTTTCACCAGAGTCGGCGCTTCCGATGATCTTACTGCTGGACAAAGTACTTTTATGGTTGAAATGAGTGAGGTTTCGGATATATTAAAATTTGCCACAAAAAACAGTCTTGTGATACTTGATGAGGTTGGACGAGGTACGTCAACTTTTGACGGCATAAGTATTGCGAGAGCAGTTGCGGAGCATATATGCAGTTCGAAAAGTCTTGGTTGCAAAACGCTTTTTGCTACTCATTATCATGAACTTATCGAACTTGAAAATCTTATGGAAGGCGTTAAGAATTACAGTATAGCTGTAAAGAAAAGCGGCGACGGAATAAGATTTTTACGAAAGATCGTTAAGGGAGGCGTAGACGAAAGCTACGGAATTGAGGTTGCAAAGCTTGCAGGACTTCCGAATAAGGTTGTTAAGCGTGCCAGAGAGCTTTTGGCAGAAATGGAGCTTGAAAATAAAACCGTGCAAAAAACAGACAGTGACGACGGTCAGATAAGCTTTGAAATACTTAACAGAGATATACTTGCAGACCGTTTAAGAAAAACCAATGTTGCCGAGCTTACTGACAATGAGTGCAGGGAAATGCTTGAAGAACTGGCGAAGCTTGCTGATTAAAAGCAAAAAGGAGGCATAAATGGCGGAAATTAACGTACTGAGTAAGGATATTTCCGAGCTTATCGCTGCCGGAGAGGTTATTGAACGTCCGGCATCTGTAATAAAGGAACTTCTTGAAAATTCAATAGACGCAGGAGCGGAGCATATAACCGTTGAAATAAAAAACGGCGGTACTACTTATATGCGCATTACCGATGATGGCTGCGGAATTGCGCCTGAACAGGTCGCTACTGCATTTCTCCGTCATGCTACAAGTAAAATCACATCTAAAGATGATCTGGACAGTATTTTGACGCTTGGATTCAGGGGAGAAGCGTTGGCGTCGATTTCAGCCGTTGCAAGGGTTGAGGTACTTACAAAACAGCGGCAAAATAAATTGGGAACTAATTACATAATTGAGGGAAGTATTGAGAAGCTGAATGAACCTACCGGCTGTCCTGACGGAACGACAATTATCATACGGGATATTTTTTATAATGTACCTGTACGTCAGAAATTTATGAAAAGAGACTCTGCCGAAGCTAATGCAATCATTTCTATTATGCAGAAAATCGTATTGTCTCATCCTGAAATTTCCTTTAAGCTTATTAAAGATAATAAGGTTGAGTTTACTTCTGCCGGGGACGGGGAGCTTTATTCGGCAATTTACGGAGTGTACGGGAGAGATTTTGCTCATGATCTTATTCCTGTAGATTACAGTGAAAACGGTATGACGGTAAAGGGATATGTTATAAAACCTCTGTATTCAAAATCCAACAGAGTTTTTCAAAACTTTTTTATAAACGGAAGATTTGTAAAATCTGTGACATGCTGTGTGTCCCTTGAAGAGGCGTATAAAAATCTTATTATGGTGGGAAAGTATCCGGCATGTGTGCTGATGTTGGACGTTCCTCCGGCTACAGTAGATGTAAATGTTCATCCGGCAAAGGCAGAGGTGAGGTTTTCAGATGAAAAAATTGTTTTTAACTGTGTTTATTTTGCAGTTAAAAATGCACTTATGGCGTCCGGGCTTATTTATGAATTTCAAATGAAGGAAGAAAAGAACGGCAGCGTTGATTATAAATCCAAGCCCTTTGAACCGGAAAAATTTGAACAGCCTAAAATTCCGGAAAAATCAGAAAATACTATGTCGGTGAAATCCGTATCCAATTCTGTATATTCCGTGGCTTTACTCAATGACGAAGTGAAAAACGTTAATTATTCGGCAGATTTAAAATCAGAAACATTAAATCTTTCGTCTAGAAAAACGATATATGGTAATGATAGAAAACCTGATTTACCTGATGTTCAGAAAAATACTCCCAAAGAAACGGTTCAAACAGAGAAAAATTTTAAAGAATTCAGTTATATTAACAGTAATTCGTTTAAAAAAGCTGAAACTGTACCGGAACCGCATATAGAAGAAAAGACAGAAGAACTTGAAATAAAAGTGATCGGGGAACTTTTTAAAAATTATATTTTGGCAGAATCAGGTAATAATATGGTTATGATTGATAAGCATGCCGCTCATGAGCGAGTGATATTTGAAAAGCTGAGAAGTAACTGCACTTCAACTGACAGTCAGATTCTTATTGACAGTATGGAAATTTTACTTTCGGAAAATGAATGCGGAGCTATTGAAGAAAACATCAATGTTCTTGAAAATATGGGATTTAAGCTTGATACTTCGGGTTCGCCTTTTGTAAAGGTTAATGCTGTTCCGTTGATACTTGACATGCTGAATATGGATGAAATAATCCCAGAAATAGCGGAAAATCTTTATCTTAATAAAGTCAATCCTCAAACCCACTGTTTGGACGATACACTTCATGATCTTGCCTGCAAGGCTGCTGTAAAGGCAAATGACAAAAATAGTATCCCTGAGCTTCAGAAGCTTGCGGAAGATGTATATTACAATGAAAATATTCGGCACTGTCCTCATGGCAGACCTGTAATGTTTGTGCTTTCAAAGCGGGATATAGAAAAACAGTTTAAAAGGATACAATAGTAAAATGGAAAAAATAAAAATAGCCGTTATTGCAGGACCTACCGCATCGGGAAAAACCGAATTGGGCGTTGAGATTGCTAAGGCATTTAACGGAGAAGTTATTTCCGCCGATTCAATGCAGATATATAAGGGTATGGATATTGCGACTGCAAAGCCGTCACCGGAAGAAATGAGCGGAATTCCTCATCATCTTATTGATTTTCTGGAGCGTGACAGAGCGTTCAGCGTAGCGGATTATGTGGAACTGGCTAATGAAAAAATAAATGAAATTTATAAACGCAATCGTTTGCCTGTGATAGTTGGAGGTACAGGACTTTACATTTCCTCTCTGATTGATAATATTCAGTTTCCGGATATAAAATCAGATCCGGAAATCAGAAAAAGACTGGAAATTGAATCAACCCGATTTGGTAATGAAAAGCTTTTTGAACAGCTTAAAAAATGTGATCCTGAAACTGCGGCGGAACTGCATCCAAATAATTTGGTACGAGTGATACGTGCATTGGAGGTTTATGAAATTACAGGACGAAAGCTCAGTGAATACAAAGCGGAAAGCCGTCTTGTTGAATCTCCTTATGAATCGGTAATAATCGGACTGAATTATCATGACAGGCAAAGGCTTTACGATAGGATCAATTTGCGTGTAGATATAATGGTGGAAAACGGACTTATCGAAGAGTCGAGAGAGGTTTTTGAAGCAGGTGAAATGAGGACTGCCGCTAATGCTATAGGTTATAAGGAACTGATTCCCTATTTTGAAAACAATGCGGATTTACAGACCTGTATTGATAAAATTAAGCAGGAAACCAGACGCTATGCAAAGCGTCAGCTGACGTGGTTTAGGAAAAATGCAAAAATTCAGTGGGTAATGTTAGATGAATTTGACAATAAAGAGAAATTTTTTGATTATTGTAAAAAAAATATAGCCAAATCGTTGAGTTTGTGTTATAATATAAAATAAGTATTTTTACATACGTTTTCGGGTATTAACCGAAAAACAGATAAACAAATGTTTTGAAAAAACATAATATTATAAGGGGTGTAACCATGAACAAAATTCTTAATTTGCAAGATGTATTTCTAAATCAGGCAAGAAAAGACAAAATACCGGTAACTATTTATCTTACCAATGGTTTTCAGTTCAAGGGTATAGTAAGAGGATTTGATAATTATGTCGTTATTCTGGACTGCGAAGGAAAGCAGAACCTTGTTTACAAGCATGCTATTTCTACGATTTGTCCTGTAAAGCCTATACCTATCCTTGATTCGGCTGAAAAGGCGGAACAGTAAGGGAGAAATAAATGAATTCGGCTACTTCCAGGATTTTAAGTATTTTGCTGCTTGTCTGCATAACAGCTTCTTTGCTGAGTATAATAATTCACTTAAATGATGAAGAATATAAAACAGAAACGGCTATATATGCTGAGGCTGACGATTCAGTATCATTCAAAGCTATTTATATCAGAAATGAAGAAGTGGTGCGATACAGCGGAAACGGTGTTGTAAGCTATGCTGTTTCAGACGGCGGAAAGCTCGGAAAAGGATCTGTAATTGCTGAAATTTATGCTGATGAAAGTCAGATTGATGTAAAACAGAAAATTGATGATATTAATAATCAGCTTAATATTCTTCAGAAAATTCAAAATCCGGGTACTATTGAATCTGCTCAGCCGGCTAACCTGGCAACTCTTATAGATGAAAAATACAGAAGCATCATAAGTGACAGAGAATCCGGAAATATTGAGGATATTTCCTCTAAAAGAGACGAGCTTGCCGTTTTGCTCAGTACTTATCAGCTTGTAACGGATTCCGCATCTGATTTTACAAAACGTATGAATGATCTGAACGCTCAGATTACTCAGTTAAAATCAACGGAAACTGTATCTCTTGAAAGTATCGTGTCAGACAAATCAGCTTATTTTGTAAGCTATGCTGACGGTTATGAGGAACAGTTAACTGTGGACAAGCTCAGCAGTATTACTCCGGAATTGATCGGCAGTGTGAAAGACAGCGGTCCTCTTAATGAAGGCGATATTGTAGGTAAGCTGATCGACGGGTACGAATGGTATGCGGCAGGAATAATTGATAACAGAGAAACTAAGTTTGCTATTGACGAAGATGTTACATTGAAGTTTCAGTCTACTTCCGATACGGTTGAGGGTACGGTTTATGATATCAGGGATACAAAATTGCCCGGACAGAGTATCGTTATAGTAAAGTGTGATGAAATAACTTACGATCTTGTTCAGCACAGAACAGAACAGGTTGAAATGATCAAAGGCGAATACGAGGGTATCAAGGTTTCAAGAAAAGCGATCAGATTTAAAGATATTGAAGAAACTGTTATAGACGAAAAAACCGGTGAAAAAACAACAAAAACAGTTAATTGCAAGGGTGTTTATGTAAAACTTGGAGAACAAATAAACTTTAAAAAGCTTGACGTTATTTTTGAAGGAAACAATTATGTTTTGTCCTCTATGAATGCAGGAAGTGACTATGTTTCGCTTTATGATGATATAGTAGTGGAAGGTGTTGGCGCTGATGGAAACTGATTTCAGCTATATTGATGAAAATTACAGTAGAATATTGTTTGAAGTTCAGAATGCAGCTGCAAAGTACAGAAATTCTGAAGATCATATTGATATTATGGCGGTTACTAAAACGGTTGACCCAGAGGCGGTAAATCATGCTGTCAGACTTGGAATAGGTTTGTTGGGTGAAAATCGTGTTCAGGAATACTTGGCAAAAAAAGATTTTTACAGTAAAAATGCTGATGTCCATTTTATCGGACATTTACAAAGCAATAAAGTAAAATATATAATTGACAGCGTTTCACTGATACAATCAGTGGATAGTATAAAGCTTGCTTACGAAATAGATAAGCATGCAAAAAGAATCGGGAAAATTCAGAATGTTCTTATTGAGGTAAATATAGGAAACGAAGAGTCTAAGGGGGGTATTGGCAAGCCTTTTCTCAGAGATTTGCTTTACGAAGCCGCTGAAATGAAAAATATACAGGTTCAGGGACTGATGACAATCCCTCCGTCTGAAAATTCCGAAAAATTTTTATACGATATGCAGCAATTATATATTGACATTTCAGCTGAAAACATAGATAATATAAGTATGGATATTCTTTCAATGGGAATGTCGAATGATTATATTAAGGCAATTGAGTATGGTTCAAATTTAATCAGAATTGGCAGAGGACTTTTTGGTCCCAGAAACTATAGGTAATCTGCTATAATCTTTTAAACGGCTGTGCTTTTATAGTGCAGAAATATTGTTAAACAGTACGGAGATAGGAGAAACGAATATGGATATTTTTAAGAATATTAAAGATTTTTTTGTACCGCCGGAGGAAGGCGACGAACAGTATGAGGAAATGTCACGAAGCAGACAGCACAGCGGACATACTTCGGAAAGAGAAAATGATTATGAAGGCAGCAGAAGCTACAGAGCAGAACGCTTTGACAGTGATGAAGAAAAAAGAAGCAATAAGGTCGTAAATATTCAGGCAACAGCGCAGTTGCAGGTAGTACTTGTTAAGCCGGAGGTTTTTACAGATGCAAAGCAGATTGCAGATCACCTTATCGCCAAAAAGACTGTTGTATTGAATCTGGAAACAGCATCGGCAGAAAATAAAAGAAGAATAATTGACTTCCTGGTAGGTGTTGCTTACGCAAACGGCGGAAGTCTGAAGCCTGTAGCAAATATGACATATATTATTACACCTTACAATGTCGGATTTATAGGGGAAGATCTTGTGGGGGAGTTGGAGAACAATGGAGTGATTATCTGATAAATGAATGATAACATATCTCTTGCGGAAGAGGATAAACTGCTTTTTTCTAGGATCAATGATATGGTAAGGCTTGCGGGAAAAAGGGGAAGTGTTTATTCTTTTTTTCTGAATGCACGTGAATGTGTGGCGGCAGAGGCAGAACTTAAAAGGCTGATGTATGATAATTACTGCTTTTATGGTGTTTTTAAAAATGCGGAAAGAAAAATGCTTTGCGTATTTAAAGAATATTTTTATCCTGAAAACAGTGATTTTCCTATGACCTGCCTGACATTTTCCTATCGTAAGGAAAATGTACTTTCACACAGGGATTTTCTCGGAGCGATTATGGCTTTGAGGATAAAACGTGAAACCGTGGGCGATATTGTAATTGGTGACGGTATGGCACAGATAGCAGTTTCAGATTCCGTGAAAGAAGTTATTATGAACGATATCAGAAAAATAGGCTCTGTTGGCGTAAATATTTTCGATCGGTATGGAACGATTTTGGAAAAAATTCAGGAATTTAAAGAAATTAAGGGAACTGTGGCGTCATTGAGGCTTGACAGTGTTCTTAGTTTTGTTTTGAATATGAGCCGAAGCCGAATTTCCGGAATAATAAAGGCAATCGGTGCAGAAGTAAATTATTTTCCTAAATATGACTGCTCTTATAATTTGTCATTGGGAGATATAATTTCTGTTAAAGGGTTCGGAAAGTACAGACTTGAAATGATTTCAGGCATAACAAAGAAAGGAAGAATACACATTACTGTGTTTAAATATTGTTAAGAGGTGAGTGGCGTTGATAAGTGCTAGTGATATAAGAGAAAGAAAATTTGAAAAAGCTGCTTTTGGATATAAGCAGGAGGAAATTGATGATTTTCTTGCTGAATTGATTTCTGATTTTGAACAACTGGACGCTGAAAGGGATGACCTTCACAGTAAAATCCAGATACTTGCCGACAAGGTAAGAGAGTACCGTCAGGATGAGGACGCTTTAAAGGACGCTTTGTTGGGCGCTCAGAAACAAGGACATAAGGTTGTTGCCGAGGCTCAGGAAAAAGCGGATGAAATAATTGCACAGGCCGAGGAAAAGGCTAAAATTCTGCTTGATGAAGCGACTGTTCAGCACGAAGCGGCTATGGAAAAGAACAGAGCTGAAATAGCTAAGGAAAAAGAAAACCTTATAGAAGCACAAAAGCAGGTATCTGAATTTAAGAAAAGTTTATTTGATATGTATAAAACTCATCTTGAAATGATTTCCGCTATGCCTGAGATCGAACTTGATGAGGACGATACATCTCAATATTCCGTTCAGACTGAGACTGTTGAGGAAGAGCTTCCTCAACCGGATCCATTTGCAACATCAAGCTTTTCTGCAAGAACTATAAAGGGTGTGTATGAATCAAGATTTACAGATCTCCAGTTTGGTCAGAATAATTCCCATACGGGTAATACTACAACAACTGAAAAGGAAGAAGTATAAGCGATGGATTACAATAAAACATTAAATCTGCCGAAAACAGATTTTCCTATGAGAGGAAATTTGCCTAAGAGAGAACCTGAAACTCTTAAAAAGTGGGAAGATGACAGATTATATTACAAAATGATCGAAAATAATAAGGAGAAGCCGAAGTACATTTTTCATGACGGTCCTCCCTATGCAAACGGTCAGATTCATCTTGGAACAGCTCTTAACAAAACTTTGAAGGATTTTATAGTAAAGCACAAAAATATGAGCGGTTATTGTGCTCCTTATGTTCCCGGATGGGACACTCATGGTCTTCCTATCGAACTGAAGGCAATGAAGGATATTGGTGTTGAAAACGGTGCTATCCCTCCTGTTGAACTGAGAAAACACTGTAAAAACTTTGCTCTTAAGCATGTAAACAGTCAGATGGAACAGTTTAAGCGCTTGGGTAGTCTTGGAGATTATGATAATCCGTACCTTACCCTTAAGCCTGAATATGAGGCAAGACAGGTTGAGGTATTCGGAAAAATGGCTAAGGACGGATATATGTATAAGGGTCTAAAGCCTGTATATTGGTGTCCTGACTGTAATACCGCCCTTGCGGAAGCTGAAATCGAATATGCAAACGATCCATGTACGTCGATTTATGTTAAATTTAATGTGACCGACGATAAAGGTCTGTTTACCGGTATGGGTCTGGATTTAAACAAAGTTTATTTTGTGATTTGGACTACAACTACATGGACTATTCCCGGAAACCTTGCAGTTTGCCTTGGTCCTGAATATGAATATACCCTTGTAAAAAACGGTGATGAATATTATGTAATGGCGGCTGAGCTTGTAAAGATTACAATGGAAACTGCCGGAATCGAAGAGTACACAACAGTCGGCTCTTTTACAGGAGCTGAACTTGAACATATAAAAACAAAGCATCCGCTTTATGACAGAATCTCTCCGGTTATTGTGGGAGACCATGTAACACTGGAAAGCGGTACCGGCTGCGTACATACCGCTCCCGGTTACGGCGTTGAGGACTTTGAAGTATGCAAGAATTATGACGATATCGGTATTCTTGTATGTGTAGATGCAAAGGGTAAGCAGACTGAAGAAGCAGGTGAATTTGCCGGTCTTGATACTAATGAAGCCAATAAGGCAATAGCTGCAAGGCTTGAAGAAACAGGCGCATTGCTGGCAAGTCAGCATATTACTCACCAGTATCCTCACTGCTGGAGGTGCAACAGCCCTATTATTTACCGTGCTACCGAACAGTGGTTTTGTTCGGTAAACGGATTTAAGGACGAGGCTGTAAAGGCTATTGAAAATGTAAAGTGGATACCCGAATGGGGCGAAGACAGAATTAAGGGAATGGTTCGTGACAGAAGCGACTGGTGTATTTCCCGACAGAGAACATGGGGCGTTCCGATTCCGATCATATACTGTAAGGACTGCGGAAAGCCGATTGTTACTGATGAAACAATAAAGGCGATTTCTGATTTGTTCCGTAAAGAGGGCGCAGACGCATGGTGGACAAGAGAATTAAGCGAATTTATTCCTGACACTGTAAAATGTGAATGCGGCTGCGGAGAATTTACAAAAGAATATGATATCATGGACGTATGGTTTGACAGCGGCGTTTCTCACACAGCCGTTATGGACGAATATGATTCATTGACATGGCCTGCGGATCTTTATCTTGAGGGTGCTGACCAGTACAGAGGTTGGTTCCAGTCATCACTGCTTACATCAGTAGTTTATAAGGGTACCGCTCCTTACAAAGCAGTCTGCACTCACGGCTGGGTAGTTGACGGACAGGGCAAAACAATGCATAAGTCTTTGGGCAACGGTATTGATCCGGCTGAAATTATAGATCAGTACGGTGCAGATATTTTAAGACTTTGGGTGGCTTCATCAGATTATCATTCGGATATCAGAATTTCACCTGAGATTTTAAAACAACTGTCAGACGCTTATAAGAAAATCAGAAATACAGCAAGATTTATTCTTGGTAATATTTCAAACGGTGACGGATTTAATTTTGATACAGATGCAGTTTCAGATGATCAGCTTCTTGAAATTGACAAGTGGGCATTGATGCGTCTTGACAGTCTTATTGACAGGGTTCAGAACGGTTATAACGAATTTGATTTTCATATTGCTTTTCATAGTATTCATAATTTCTGTGTAACTGATATGTCAAATTTCTATCTTGATATCATTAAGGATAGACTGTATTGTGAGGGCGAAAAGTCTGTAAAGAGACGTGCTGCACAGACAGTTATGTACCGTATTCTCAGCGGAGTTGCAAGACTGATAGCACCGATTATGTCATTTACGGCTGAAGAAATCTGGAGTTATCTGCCTCATTGTAATAAAGATAATGCTGAAAGCATATTCTTAAATGAAATGCCTGAAAAGTCCGGAATTGAATTCAGTGATGAATTTATCAGTAAATGGGAATTTATTTATAATACCAGAGAAACAGTAAATAAGGTTCTTGAAGAAAAGCGTAATGAAAAGGTTATCGGTAAATCACTTGAAGCTAATGTTATTATTCACTGCTGTGGTGATATGTATGAAAAGTACAATGCTATAGCTGACCAGCTTGCTGAAATTCTTATTGTTTCCGGAGTTTCTGTAGTTGAGGCAGATTATGAATCGCCGCAATTTGAAGTTGTTAAGGCAACAGGCGAAAAATGCGAAAGATGTTGGGCATATTCGGAAACTGTCGGCAGATGCAATGAACATCCGACACTTTGTGATAGATGTGCCGGAGTAGTTGAATAAAGAAATAATGACTTGCCGTTCCTTTGAGCGGCAAGTTATATTTGTATTGGAAAGGAAGATGAATATTTTAACGTTAATAATAGCATTTACTGCAATTGCCGTACTAACAGGTGCAGACCAGCTTATAAAATATTGGGCAGTTGAAAATCTTCAGGGACAACCGTCAAGAGATTTTATAAAAGTTGGAAAAACAAAAATACTGAATCTGACCTATCTTGAAAATGACGGTGCGGTTTTCGGAAGCTTCAGCGGTATGAGATGGGTACTGCTGGGAGTTACTTCTGTTTTAATTATATTTTGTGTTTACTATTTAATTAAGCATAAGAAGGAAATACTTACAGTCATTTCCACAACACTTATTATAAGCGGCGGACTAGGAAATATAATTGATCGTCTGTTCCGCGGCGGACTTGTTGTGGATTATCTTGACGTACAGCTTTTTGATTTTGCAATATTCAATTTTGCAGATTGCTGTGTGGTAGTCGGAGTTGTACTTTTATTGATTCAGATTTTATTTTTTGATAAAAACGGCAGTAAAAAGGATAAAATTGAAGCGGTGCAGATACATGAATAACATTTTTTTGAAAGTACCCGAAGAAGCAGGCGGCTTAAGACTTGACAAATGGCTGACTTCCCAAATTGAGGACTTGACCAGAACTGCTGTTCAGAATCTTATTGAAAGCGGTGAGGTACTGGTTAACGGTAAAACAGCTGCTAAGAATTATAAACAAAAATCAGGAGATGATGTTGAAATAAACATTCCGGAACCTGTTGAACTGAATACCGAACCTGAGAATATTCCCCTGGATATTGTTTATGAGGACGGCAGTTTGCTGGTAGTCAACAAACCAAAGGGAATGGTAGTGCATCCGGCGCCGGGCAATTACAGCGGTACGCTGGTAAATGCACTGCTCTATCACTGCGGAGACAGTCTTTCGGGAATTAATGGTGTAATTCGTCCGGGTATTGTTCATCGAATTGATAAAAATACCAGCGGTTTGCTGATTGTAGCGAAAACAGATAATGCTCATAAGATTCTTGCAGAACAGATTAGGGTTCACAGTTTTACCCGTGAATATGAGTGTGTGGCCTGCGGAAGATTTAAAGACCTTAAGGGTACGGTAAATGCGCCGATCGGAAGAAATCCTAATGATCGCAAAAAAATGTGTGTTACTGATAAAAATTCCAAAAATGCAGTTACGCATTATAAAGTACTGGAGCAATTTGAAAAATATGCTCATTTAAAATGTATTTTGGAAACGGGAAGAACTCATCAGATAAGAGTGCATTTAGCGTATAAGGGACATTCAGTGTTAGGTGACGATGTTTACGGTAAAGAATTTAAGGGAATAGACGGACAGTGCCTTCATGCAAAAAAAATAGGATTTATTCATCCGGATACGGAGAAATATATGGAATTTAACAGTGAACTGCCGGATTATTTTAAAGAAATTTTAAGAAAGGTCAGGTAAATATGCCCGATTTATCAAATATTTTTTTAATAACAGATATGGACGGAACATTACTTCCGGAAAATAAAATATTATCTGAAAAGGATAAGCAAGCAATAAAACGTTTCAGAAAAGACGGCGGAAAATTTACAGTTGCAACAGGACGAACTTTGCAGTCAGCCTTAAAATATATCAAAGAGCTTGAAATTGAGCTGCCTGTAATTTTATATAACGGTTCATTGATTTATGATACTCATACCGATGCCGTTATGTTTACTGACGAACTGCCGTCTTACTCAAAGGAAATAGCTGAAGAGTTATTTAAATATATGGAAAATCCCGGCGGTGAGGTTTTAAGACTTGACAATATTTATGTTGTATGTAATAATGAATATGAAAAAGAGCATACAAGAATATGTCAGGTTGATCCGATTTACGCAGAGCTTGACAGCGTACCTGTCGGCGGATGGTTTAAAATTCTTTTTGCTACCGAACCTTCATTGGTTAGTAAATTGGAAGAATACGTAAAAACAAAGGATTATCCTGTGGATTTTGTACGCTCACATGATATATTTATTGAAATGCTTCCGAAAGGAAGTTCAAAAGGCGCTGCACTGAAAGAGTACATAAAACTGTTGAATATGGAGAATTGTACAATTGTTGCAGCGGGAGATTATCATAACGATATTGAAATGCTTCAGACTGCTGATATTGGTGCGGCAACAGCCAATGCTCAGCAGGAAGTTAAAGACATAGCCGATATAGTACTGAAAAAATCAAGCGATGAACATGCAATTGCAGAACTTATAGATATGATTTATTCAGGTGAATTTAATAATTAAATAACTGTTTAATATTTATACAGGAGGTAAAAAAATAATGGACGGCACTACTAAAAAATGCCTGCAGGTTAATGCCTGCAAAGCCAGAAAAGGAATAATAGAGGGGGTTTATAATGCAAAGTCCGGACACCCGGGCGGTTCTCTTTCAATAGCAGATTTGCTTACATATCTTTATTTTGAAAAAATGAATGTAAATGCTTCTAATCCGGAGGATCCGGATAGAGACAGATTTGTTCTTTCAAAGGGACACTGCGCCCCGGCGCTTTATGCTGTTTTAGCTCTTAAAGGTTATTTTTCGGAAAAAGAATTGAAAAGTCTCAGACATATCGGAGCAATGCTTCAGGGACATCCATGTATTCATACAAAGGGTATAGATATGTCAAGCGGTTCTTTGGGACAGGGAATTTCAGCTGCATGCGGTATGGCATTGGCAGGAAAGCTTGACGGAAAATCTTATAAGGTTTATACAGTGCTTGGAGACGGTGAAATCGAAGAAGGACAGGTATGGGAGGCTGCAATGTTTGCGGCACATAAAAATCTTGATAATCTTGTAGCAATTGTTGATAATAACGGTCTGCAAATTGACGGAACTATCCAAGAAGTATGTTCTCCTGAACCCATTACAGATAAGTTTGCCGCATTTGGCTGGCATGTTATTACAATGGACGCTCATGACTTTGATTCTATAGAAAATGCTTTTGCCGAAGCCGATACGATAAGCGGCAAGCCTGTTGCTATAATTCAGAAAAGTATTAAAGGAAAAGGCGTTTCATTTATGGAAAATCAGGTTTCATGGCACGGTAGTGCGCCTAATAAGGAACAGTATGAACAGGCAATGAATGAGCTTGACGCACAGCTTAATGAACTGGAGGGTTAATAAAGATGGCAGATGTAATAAAAAAGGCGACCAGAGAAAGCTACGGTGAGGCATTGACAGAGCTTGCCGAAAAGTATCCGGAATTAGTGGTTCTTGACGCAGATCTTGCAGCCGCTACAAAGACAGGTATTTTCAAGAAAGCTTATCCTGAAAGATTTTTTGACTGCGGTATTGCAGAGGCTAATATGATGGGGGTAGCGGCAGGACTTGCCGCATGCGGTAAAATTCCTTTTGCAAGTACCTTTGCAATGTTTGCGGCAGGGAGAGCCTATGAAATTGTAAGAAACTCAATTGGTTATCCGGGACTTAATGTTAAGATCGGCGCTACCCATGCGGGTATTTCCGTAGGTGAGGACGGCGCTACCCACCAGTGCAATGAAGATATAGCACTGATGAGAACAATTCCGGGTATGACTGTTATAAATCCGGCAGACGATATAGAAGCTAAAGCAGCAGTAGAAGCGGCGATACTTCATAATGGACCGGTATATCTGCGTTTCGGAAGACTTGCAGCGCCGATTTTTAATGATAAGGAAACTTATAAATTTGAAATGGGTAAAGGTATTACTTTAAGAGAAGGCGATGATATTACTATTATTGCTACAGGTCTTATGGTAAGCGAAGCTGTTGCCGCTTCAGATGAACTTAAAAAAGAAGGCATTAATGCGGGAGTAATTAATATTCATACTATTAAGCCTCTTGACAAAGATCTGATTTGCCGTGCGGCTGAGGACAGCGGTATTCTTATGACAGTTGAAGAACACAGTGTGATAGGCGGACTTGGTTCGGCAGTTGCAGAAGTTGTAACGGAGTGTTATCCCGTACCTGTAATTAAAATCGGAGTTAATGATGAATACGGTCATTCAGGTCCGGCGGCTGATTTGCTGAAGGAATTTGGACTTTGTAAAGATAATATTATTTCTCAGGTTAAAAAGGCGCTTAAATAATGCTTATGAATACAACAAAATTTGAGAATAACACTAGGAAATTTTACGGAAACATAGGAAAAATAACTTTAGGATTACTTGTTACCGCAATATTAACAGGTCTGTTTTTTTGGTTTATTATTGATATAATTTCAGATTTTACAAATTTTATTCCTCTTTTTGTTTTTGACAGAATGAAAATTCCAGTATGCTTTACAGCAGGATTTTTGATATCTGCTGTTATACAGTTTTTTCGCTTTACTGTTGTTACTGTTTCTTCTGACACGGTTTGTATCAAGAGATTATTAAAAAAGTATACATTTGAAATTGAAAAATGTTATTTTTTTGAGAAAACAGAGTATAAAAAGCATAGTATATCAATGTTGGTATTTACAAGAAATAAAAGATATCTTATATTAAAGGATTCAGTCGGAAAAGTCAGAAAAATTAGGCTTTATAGTTTTTCGGCATCAGGCTTATACAGATTAATTGATGAAATTCATAAATATGAAACTGAGGCAATCAGTAATGAGAGAAAAGAAAGAGTTATCCGTGAATCATGGGATAGTGAAAGACGGTTGGATATATCGGTTAAAAGTATTGTTAAATGTGAATGGAAAAAGGTGTGGATTATAGTTTCCATCTGGATCGGAATTACCGTTCTTCTTACAATTTTGCTTGTTTTGACCGATAATGACGCTTATCATACACTAGAGCTTGTATTAATGGTTTTGGCATCATTTATATGTGTTTTGGAAGTTCCTTATGAGTTGATAAGGACTGTAAAAAATGCGAAACGTTGTCCTGAATATTTAGAATTTAAAGGAGAGCATTTCATGGTCGGTGATGACCATTTTATTGTGTCGGATATTGTAAGTCTTACAATGACTTCTGTTGATCGTAAAAGCAATTCCATTTATCCTGTTCAGCGATATATGATAATAAAAACCGATATGGCAAAGTATAAGTATTGGTTTGGTTCTGAAGCTTCAATGACTGTAAAAGATTATAAAAAAATATGCGCATTTATTCGTCAGGCGTTTATAAATTATCCTCATAAGCTGGAATTTAAAGGAAAACGTTCTTGGTTAAATACATAAAATTTTTGATAGTCAAATTTGTATGCCGTTAATCGGCATACAATTATATTATCTATTAATATAAAATTTTGAATTGAAGGGAGCAATTTTTATGGGACTGATTAAAGCTGCAATCGGAGCATTAGGAGGAACATTAGCAGATCAGTGGTTAGATTATTTTTGCTGCGAATCCATGCCGAATGATGTTCTTGTTGTAAAGGGCTGTAAGAAAATGGGCAAACGTTCTTCCAATAAAAAAGGGAGCGACAATATTATAACAAACGGAAGCGGGATTGTTGTTGCTGACGGACAATGTATGATTATTGTTGACCAGGGAAGAATAGTTGAGGTTTGTGCAGAACCCGGAGAATATACGTATGATATGTCAAGTGAGCCCAGTATTTTTTCAGGCAGTTTGGGAACAGGAATCAAGGAAACGTTTAAAACCATCGGAAAGAGATTTGCTCACGGCGGCGAAGTCGGTAATGACCAGAGAATATATTATTTTAATACCAAAGAATTGATTGACAATAAATTCGGTACGCCGAATCCTGTACCTTTTCGTGTAGTAGACCAAAATATCGGACTGGACATTGATATTTCCATTAGATGCAACGGAGTTTATTCTTATAAAATTACTGATCCGCTTTTATTTTATTCAAATGTATGCGGAAACGTAGAAAGAGAGTACACTCGTGAAAATATTGACAGACAGCTTAAATCTGAATTTTTAAATGCATTGCAGCCTGCATTTGCAAAAATTTCCGCAATGGGAATTCGTTACAGTGCTGTTCCCGGACATACAATGGAATTATCTGACGCTTTGAACGAAGTGCTTTCTTCAAAATGGAAAGAACTTAGAGGACTTTCCATTGTTTCTGTAGCAGTCAATTCCATTAATGCATCTAAGGAAGATGAGGATATGATAAAAGAATTGCAGAGAACTGCTGTATATCGTAATCCGAATATGGCCGGAGCCGCTATGGTAGGGGCTCAAGCAGATTCTATGAGAACAGCTGCCGGTAATCCTAACGGCGCTATGATGGGATTAATGGGCATGAATATGGCAGCTCAAAACGGTGGATTGAACGCTCAAAATCTGTTCGCTATGGGACAGCAGCAACAGCAGGCACAAGCTATACAGTCGGGAAATAACTGGACATGTGCATGCGGTACTTCAAATACGGGTAAATTTTGTACTGAATGCGGTCAAACTAAGCCTCAGCCTTCTGGAAGCTGGACATGTAAATGCGGGACTTTAAATACAGGTAAATTCTGTATTGAATGCGGTAACCCGAAGCCGGCAGACAAAAATGGCTGGACTTGTGCATGCGGTACTGTTAATAAGGGTAAATTCTGTACCGAATGCGGAAAATCCAAGCCTAAAGGCGTTCCGTTATATAAATGTGATAAGTGCGGCTGGGAACCGGAAGATCCTTCAAATCCTCCTAAATTTTGTCCTGAATGTGCAGATCCGTTTGATGAAAACGATATTAAATGAAATAAACTGCTTTCAATGAGGTGAGAAAATGTCAACCATACTTGAGTATAAATGCCCATGCTGCGGAGGAGCGGTGAGTTTTAACAGTAATCAGCAAAAAATGGTTTGTCCATACTGTGATGCTGAATTTGATATTGAAGCTTTGAAGAATATGCAGAATGAAGCAGAAACGGATACTAAACAGCCTGAACAGCAGGAATGGGATGTACAGCCGAATAGTTATTGGGAAGAAGAAGAGCTTAAGGAGATGGATCTTTATACATGTCAGTCCTGCGGAGGAGAATTGATTGCTGATAAAAATACAGGTGCGACAAATTGCCCGTACTGTGATAATCCCGTAATAATAAAATCACGTTTCACCGGAGATCTGCGTCCGGATTATGTTATTCCTTTTAAGCTGGATAAGAATGCGGCAAAAACAGCTATGGAAAATCACCTTAAAGGAAAACCGTTTTTGCCTAAAATTTTTAAGGATCAGAATCATATTGATGAAATCAAAGGAATATATGTACCATTCTGGCTGTTTGATTGTGATACATATTCTAAATATACATTTCACGGAACAAGAATACGACACTGGAGCGACAGTACATATGACTATACGGAAACATCACATTTTAATATTTATCGTGAAGGTTGCCTTGATTTTAGAAATGTTCCTGTTGACGGTTCTGAAAAAATGCCTGATGATTTTATGGAATCAATTGAACCGTTTGATTATACTCAGATGGTAGATTTTCAAACTGCTTATCTTGCGGGATATCTTGCCGATAAATATGACGTTGATCAAAAAAGCAGTATAGGACGTGCAAACAACAGAATTAAAAAAAGTACAGAAGATACATTTCGTAAAACTGTAAAAGGATATGCAAGCGTCACAACATCAGGTTCAAATGTGGGATTTTATAAAAGTTCCGCACATTATGCTTTGCTTCCGGTTTGGATTCTTAACACAACATGGAACAATCAGAAATATATGTTTGCTATGAACGGTCAGACGGGAAAATTTGTAGGTGATCTTCCTACAGATAAAGGCTTGTTCTGGAAATGGTTTTTCGGAGTGTTTGCAATTTCGGGAGCTGCTGCGTCACTGTTAATGACATTACTTACAATGATGGGGTGATGGATATGAAAAAAATTAAAAAAATATTTTTGTCTGTCATAGCTTGTTTATGTTTGGCTGCTCCCATATCGGTAAGCGCTGAAAATATGCTTAATGATGATAATTTTTCCAGAGTAGTTGATGATGCAAATTTACTTTCAAGTAGTGATGAAGAAAATATTTCCCAAAGGATAGAAAATTTAACGGAAAAATATGATTTTGATATAGTAATAGTTACAGTTAACTCACTGTACGGTAAAACACCAATGGAATATGCCGATGATTTCTTTGATTATAATGGATATGGTGTGGGATCTGATAATGACGGTATTCTTTTGCTTGTAAGCATGGAAGATCGTGATTGGTGGATTTCTACTTCGGGATATGGTATTAAAGCATTTACAGATTATGGTATTGAGTTTATCGGTGATAAAATTGTTCCGGATTTAAGCAATCAAAAGTATTATTCTTCATTTAGTCTTTTTCTTGATCTGACTGAAGATTTTTTAGCGGAAGCTGAAAAGGGTACTCCCTATGATATTGGTCATAAATATAAGACGGTTATGAATTATATAATAGCTGTAGGGACAGGATTGGTTATCGGATTGGTTATAGCTATTATAGTTGTTCTTATAATGAAATCAAAAATGAAATCTGTAGTATTTCAGTATAATGCTAATAATTATGCTGTAAATAACTCGTTAAAGCTGGAACGTTCCAATGATATTTTCCTGTACAGAAATGTAAGCAAAACCAGAAAACCGGAACCGTCAAGTTCAGGAGGCGGAGGAAGCAGTACTCATGTAAGTTCTTCCGGAAGTTCCCATGGCGGCGGCGGGGGTAAATTTTAATATTTTATATATGTAAAAAGCAGTCAAATGATCATTTGACTGCTTTTTATTATTTAATTATTTTGTGATTTAACTTTAGTTTTTGCAACAAGAAGAACAATTGAAAAAATTGCAGCTGCGAATAGTAATTCTATGCCAAGGTATGAGAAATATTTTGAATTGGTGAATAATTCGTCTGAAACTCCGGCAAGCATATTATTTGCTCTGATAAACCAATAAGCAGGAAGAAAATGTGCTGTATTGATTACTGCTTTGCCGAGAAATTCCTGAGGAACAAAAACACCACAGAGGAAACTCATTCCCAGTCCGAGTGTATTTGCTATCATATCAGTAGTTTTCGGGTTAGGGGCTAGTGTTGATATAAGAAGAGTAATGGAAAGCACAACAAGCATAAATACTAAGCTGTTGAGAATTGCAAGCAGACCTTCTTTGCATAAAAGCATTTTACCGCATATAATCAAAGCGGCAATCATGAAAACAAGCCAGATGATAACTGCATAAATAACAGCTCCCAGGGTAATCTGAAAGGTTTGTTTTGTAGTGGACACAGGTGAACAGTTTGTTCTGCTTCTGATTTCTTTTTGATTTATTGTCAGAAGGGCAGGGCAGAGGCATGAGATCAGTATGGCTATAAATATATAGGGCAAATATTGAAAATAATAATATATATGTTCACTGTTAAAACTTCCGGAATCGGAAAAATTTTCAGTTGTCACTTTTATTTCATTGTCGTTAATCTGCGCTGTTTTTGAAATAGCATCATCAATACTAAATCCGCCGGCTATATAACATGAAAGATTTGTAATATACTGATCCAATTGAGATTCAAAAAGTTCGGTTGAATATGTTCCGGACACTTTATAATTAGAAAACAGGTTGTCAACTTCTCCGGCAGAAATTTTGTCTGAATATCCTTTATTTATAGTGAGAACGTAATCTACGCTTTGATAGTAAAGAGAATCCAGAATTGAATCTTTATCTGTAGCAATATTTTGAATTTTATGATTGGAGTTTATGTAATCCACAAGCTTTTGGCTTGCAGATGTATTATCCATATCAATTATACAAATGTTTAATTTAGTTTCTTTGAAATTATTATCTTTGGCAGATTGGTTTGCCATTAATATTGATATTACTATAAAAATAACAATATATAATAAAGCAGACATTTTCTTTTTTCCGGCAATCTTTGCAAAAGCCTTAAAGACTTGCATATTTCTTCCTCCTTGTCTGTAAAAATCCTCCGATTGCAAAAATGACAGATAAAATCAGAAGGGTTACACATTTTACGGTATATCGTTTATAGTCATCATAAATATTCAGGCAATAGAATAAATCTGAAATCAGTGCTGCCGGATTAATTCTGTTGACAATCGGCAAATACCTTTCTATAAATACTTTTATAGTTCCTATCATAAGACCGCTTAAAAAGCACGACAGCATTGTTACCGACATTGAAATTGCCATTTTCACATTTTGATTTAATCTGCCGAATGAACCTATAAAGAATCCCATTGTAACTCCGGTAAGACTGCCTACAGCTCCGGACAAATATATCATTGGTATTTTATTACCCATATCTACTTTAAGTGTAAATAATATATAAGTAATTCCTATGCTGACGCATATAAGTTGAGCTGCAAAGCTTGCAAGTAAGCTGGCTGTTATGGAAGTAAGCTTGTTAGTTGGAGAAATACATTTTCTGGCTGCAATTGCAGATAGATTTCCCTGATTGTTTATGGCAATATATAATCCATTAACAGATCCGAAAAATGCAGCCATTGCTATAAGATTGTAAAAGTATTGAATGTATGTGTTCATGTTTCCATGTGACAGTGAAAGATTTTCATTGCAGTTTATTTCCTGTGACATGGCGTCAATTACGGATTGAAGATTCTGCGGATTGTTATTAACAGTTTCCGTTATTATGGATTCACGAATTTGATATTGATCAAGAAATGATTTAATAATGGTTTGCTTTATGCCGTCCTTTGAAACAGTAAGTGAAAGCTCGCTGTCCACGTATATTATTCCGCTGATATCATTTGATTTCAGCATTTCAAGTGCGGCTTTACTGTTTGTAAATTTGGAATCAAACATAGGAGCTTTTCCTGTGGACAATTCTTTTATAACCTCTTTAAAGGCAGTATTTTCAGTATTTTCAACAATTGCTATCGGTATTTCATTGAATACGGATTCCTTTTCGTACATACTGTTAAAAGCAACATAAAAAAATGTTCCGAGAATGATAGGAAATGCTAGTATCCAAAATAAAAATTCCTTTTGTCTGAATGCATTTTTTAAGGAATACTTAAAATTATGAAAAAACATTTTAATCCTCCTTGTCTCTAAGTTCCTTGCCGGTTATTTCGAGAAATACATCATTAAGAGTGGGAAGCTCTGAAAATACTCTTCCGAAAGGAACGTTATTCTGAGTCAGTACATCGAGGATTCGTACGAGGTTATGCTTGCCGCCGCTGCAATATACCCTCAGTTTGCTATCATTATAATTGACTTCGTAAACGTGAGGAAGATTATTTATCTTAGATATAATGCTGTTTTCAAGATCCAGGACTTCAATGGTGACAGTTTCAGTGTTTTTAATCATTTTTTTCAATTCGTCTTTTGTACCGATTGCAAGATTTTTTCCTTTGTCCATAATTGCAATACGAGTACAAAGCTGTTCAACCTCTTCCATGTAGTGAGAGGTATATATAATAGTAGCCCCGTTTCGGTTAAGATCGGCTATTCCCTCAAGTATTTTGTTTCTGCTTTGCGGATCGACTGCAACGGTCGGTTCATCAAGTATAATAAGCTTTGGTTTGTGGGCGATACCGCAGGCTATATTCAGTCGTCTCAGAAGTCCGCCTGACAGTTTTTTCGGATGGAATTTTATAAAATCCTGCAAACCCGTGAATTCAATTGCTTCCTGTACATACTTTTTTCTCAGGCTTTTATCTGTTATGTAAAGACCGCAGAAATAATCAATATTTTCGTATACAGTCAGTTCGTTGAAAACTGCTACGTTTTGCATTATAATACCGATTTGTTTTTTTATTTTATAATTGGACGGAGTCATTTTTTCTCCGAAAATTTCAATTGTACCCTTATCAAATGAAAGAAGGGACAACAAACAATTTATAGTTGTTGTTTTTCCGGAACCGTTTGGTCCTAACAGACCTAAAATTTCACCTTCTTTGATTTCCAGATTAAAATGGTCAAGAGCTATAAGTTCTTTGTATCTTTTAACCAGGTTTTCTATTTTGACTACTGTCTTTGCCACTTTTATTTCCTCCTCATAAAGTTATACTAACATTATAAATTAAAATTGATTGTATGTGAAGTGAAAAAAGTCATTTTTTTATATGACATTTGTCATGCAGAATTTTTTTTTATTATAGACATATGGAAAATTTTATGTTAAAATAAAATTATAGGGGGAGGACAGTGTGAATAAAATTACGAATAAGCTTGTAATACTTGTATTATGTATTATTTTGGTAACCGATTATGCCGGAAGTACCATACTTTCTGTTGTGGCATTTTTAATATCCGTATCATTGTCTTCGATAAGTCAGTGTTTTACCGGAAGTAGAATTTCTGCTGCGGTTCAGCTTATTTACATTATGCTTTGTTTTTATAGTCCTGTGTTTTGCTGTATGCTTCCTTTGATGTTTTATGATATAATGTCTGAAAGAAAAATATCTCTGGTGATTCTTACCGGAATAGTATTACTTTTTAATATAAAAAAGTTTGAAAATGTTCAGTTAGTCTTAATTTTTGCTATCATTGCCGTTAGCGTTCTTTTGGAAAAGCATTCTTCCGAGCTTGAAACGGCACAAAATAAATTGATTGAAACCAGAGATCAGTCAGAGGAGGTAAATATTCTGCTGACTGAAAAAAATAGGTATTTATGTGAAAGAAGAGATCATGAAATAAGAATAGCTGTCTTAACTGAAAGAAACAGAATAGCAAGAGAAATCCATGATAATGTGGGTCATATGCTATCTAGGACGCTTCTTCAAACGGGTGCGCTTCTTGTGATAAATAAGGACGAAAATCTAAGACCGGAGTTGGAAAAGGTTAAGGATACTCTTAATGAAGCAATGACCAGTATAAGAGAAAGTGTTCATAATCTTCATGACGATTCGGTGGATTTGAAAAATACTGTTATTGAGTTGACAAAACCTTTAAAGGATAGTTTTAAAGTTAAGCTTGACCTGGATTTTTCCGAGGATATTCACAAAAATATAAAGTTCTGCTTTATAGGAGTTATAAAAGAAGGAATATCAAATATAATTAAATATAGCAACGGTGATTCGGTAAATATTACAATACGTGAACAACCGGCCTTTTATCAGCTTGTTATTGAGGATAACGGTACAAATAAAAACGGCAC
Source organism: uncultured Oscillospiraceae bacterium (assembly GCA_949745795.1). Classification (GTDB taxonomy): domain Bacteria; phylum Bacillota; class Clostridia; order Oscillospirales; family Ruminococcaceae; genus Porcipelethomonas. The sequence goes on from CATKAZ010000073.1 coordinate 41,259, forward strand.
TGTTTACGGAAATGGAATTGGTCTTGAAAATATGAAAAGCCGTACGGAAAGCTTAGGCGGTATATTTAAGTGCTATTCTGAAAAAAATAAATTTAAAATATTTATTTCAATACAAAAGCAAGGAAGAATTTTATGAATATAGTAGTTGTTGATGATGATAATTTGGTGGCTCTTTCACTTAAAACTATTTTGGAGGCGTCCGGAGATATTAAGGTTGCTGCAATCGGCAGCAGCGGCGAGGAGGCAATTAAACTGTATGACGAGTTTGAACCGGATGTCCTTCTTATGGATATACGTATGATCGGAATGACAGGAATTGAAGCAGGAGAAAAAATACTTGCAAAACATAGTGATGCAAAAATACTGTATTTAACTACATTTTCTGATGACGAGTATATTGTGAAGGCATTAAAAATCGGTACTAAAGGATATATTTTGAAGCAGAATTTTGAATGTATTGTCCCTGCATTGAAAACCGTTATGAAAGGACAAACAGTTTTCGGAGACGAGGTAATAAACAAGCTTCCCGTTCTTATGAACAAAACATCTGATTTTGATTATGAACGGTTCGGAATTAATGAAAAAGAAAAAGATATAATTCGTCTTGTTGCACAAGGATTAAGCAATAAGGAAATTGCATCTGAATTATTTTTGAGCGAAGGTACAGTCAGAAATTATTTAAGCAGTATACTTGAAAAACTGGAACTTAGAGACCGTACTCAGCTTGCGATTTTTTATTATAACAATAATAAATGAATAATATTGACATAAACGGAGGAATACTAACAATGAGTAAGTCAGAGAAGGCTAAAGAATTATTTAAAAAAGGTTATAACTGTTCACAAGCTGTACTGGGGGCATTTGCAGAGGACATCGGAATTGATTTTGAAACTGCTATGAAATTATCCTCGTCGTTTGGAGGAGGTATGGGAAGAATGCGTGAGGTGTGCGGAACGGTAAGCGGTATGTTTATGGCAGCAGGACTGAAATATGGGTATTATCTTCCGGATGACAGAACCGGTAAAACGGAGCATTATAAAAGAATTCAGTATCTTGCTGAAAAATTTAAGGAAAAAAATAGGTATATTGTGTGCCGTCAGCTTTTGGGGCTTGAGGGTAATGACAGCAGTTATGTTCCTTCGGAAAGAACAGGTGAATACTATAAAAAGCGTCCGTGCGTAGAACTTGTGGGGGATGCGGCGGAAATTCTTGAAGAATATTTTAAGGAAAATCAAATATAATATAAATTAAAATTGGTTTTTTTATAAAACAATTTGGCATATTGCAATAAATGATGTCAAAATATGCTTTAGTTTTCGGCATAAAAAATATCTTTAAAAGGTTGACAAAAAAATAACAATATGATATAATAACATTGTTAAGAAATTAACAATGCGAATTAGAAAGTACAAATAAAATTATTATATTTTCAGGAGGATGCGTTATGGCTAAGAAAGAAGAACCAAAGATTACTGCTGAACAGCCTCAGGTTGATCCTAAGGTAATGATTGACGGTCTGGTTCAGAAGGCAAAGGTTGCTCTGGATGAGTACATGAAGCTTAACCAGGAACAAATCGACAATATTACAAAGGCGGCTGCTCTTGCCGGTCTTTCAGCACAGATGGAACTGGCTAAGATGGCTGTAGAAGAAACAGGCAGAGGTATTTTTGAAGATAAGGTAACAAAGAATATTTTCTCTACAGAATATATCTGGCACTCAATAAAATATGAGAAGACAGTAGGCGTTATTGAAGACAATGTAGATGAAAGCTACCTTGAAATCGGCGAGCCAGTCGGTATAGTTGCAGGTGTTACACCGGTAACAAACCCTACGTCTACAACAATGTTTAAGGCAATCAGCTGTCTTAAAACAAGAAATCCGATTATCTTCGGTTTCCACCCGAATGCTCAGAAATGTTCAGTAAGAGCTGCTGAAATCATCAGAGACGCTGCAATTGCAGCAGGCGCTCCTGAAAATTGCGTACAGTGGATTGAAACACCTTCGATTGACGCTACCGGATTTCTGATGAATCATTCTGACGTTTCTACAATTCTTGCTACAGGTGGTCCGGGAATGGTTAAGGCTGCTTACTCGGCAGGTAAACCGGCATTGGGCGTTGGTCCTGGTAATACTCCATGTTATATTGAAAAATCCGCAAAAATTAAGCAGGCTGTTAATGATCTTATTCTTTCTAAGTCATTCGACAATGGTATGATTTGTGCTTCAGAGCAGGCTGCTATTATTGATACAGAAGTTTATGATGAGGCAGTTGCTTTCATGAAGGAACATGGCTGCTACTTTGCTAAGCCTGATGAGATTCAAAAAATTCAGGACGTTGTTATCAATGTTGAAAAGATGGCAGTTCAGCCTTGGGTTGTCGGACAGTATCCATGGCAGATCGCTGAAAAAGCCGGCATTACTATTCCTAAGGAAACTAAGGTTCTCTGTGTAGAAATAGGCGGTACAAACGCTGAACAGTATCCTTTGGCACTTGAAAAGCTTTCACCTGTTCTTGCTGTAGTAAAGGCTGATACAACTGATCATGCATTTGAAATGTGTGAAGAAATGTTAAAGCACGGTGCCGGTCATACTGCTGTTATTCATTCTTCAAATGAAGAGTTTATTGAAAAGTACGGCGAAACAATGAAAGCAAGCCGTATTGTTGTTAACTCACCGGCTTCGTTTGGCGCTATCGGCGATGTTTACAATGCAATGGCTCCGTCACTGACACTTGGCTGCGGTTCTTACGGTAAAAACTCAGTATCAGAAAACGTTACAGTTAAGAACCTTATTAACAGAAAGAAAGTTGCTAAGAGGAGATTGAATATGCAGTGGTTTAAGGTTCCTGAAAAGATTTATTTTGAACCGGGTTCGGTTCAGTATCTTGCAAAGATGCCTGATATGCACAGAGTTATGATTGTTGCTGACCCTGGCATGGTTCAGTTTGGTTATGTTGACAGAGTAACATATCAGCTCAACAAGAATGCTAACAAGCCTACAGTTGAAATCTTCAGTGAAGTAGAACCTGATCCTGACCTCACAACAGTACGTAAGGGCGTTGAAGTGATGAATTCATTCCAGCCTGATGTTATCGTTGCGCTTGGCGGCGGCTCTGCAATGGACGCAGCTAAGGCTATGTGGCTGTTCTATGAGAATCCGGACGCTGACTTTATCGGTATGGCTCAGAAGTTTATGGATATCCGTAAGAGAGTTTACAAGTTCCCTAAAATGGGTAAAAAGGCAAAAATGGTTTCAATTCCTACAACTTCCGGTACAGGTTCAGAAGTTACTTCATTTGCCGTTATTTCAGACAAGAGCAAGAACATGAAGTATCCTCTTGCTGACTATGAGCTGACTCCTGATGTTGCTATCATTGATCCGGAATTTGTTTATACAGTACCTAAGTCATCTACAGCTTTTACAGGTCTTGATGTTTTGACACATGCTATAGAAGCATATGTTTCAATTCTTGCAAATGACTATACAGACGCTCTTGCTCTTCATGCTATCAAGCTTGTATTTAAGTATCTGCCGACATCATATGCTACGGCTGATCCTGAAGCAAGAGAAAAAATGCACAATGCTTCATGTATCGCAGGTATGGCGTTTACAAATGCATTCCTTGGTGTTAACCATTCACTGGCTCATAAGCTTGGCGGTGAATTCCATATTCCTCATGGTCTTGCAAATGCTTATTTGCTGCCGCATGTTATTGAGTATAATGGCGAACCGACTCCTACAAAGTTTGCAGCTTGGCCGAAATATGATCACTATATTGCTCCTGAACGTTATGCTGAAATTGCAAAGATGATGGGATTTGTTCCTCAGAATGCAACGGCTCAGGAAGGTGTTAAGGCTTTAGCAGACGCTGTAAGAAAGCTTATGACTGACGTTGGTATTCCGCTTTCTATCAAGGAAGCAGGCGAAAATGACAAGAGATCATATATTGAACCGAAAGTTTTTGAAGCTGCTCTTGAAGATTTAGCATATAAGGCATTTGATGATCAGTGCACAACTGCTAACCCACGTCTTCCAAGAATTGATGAACTTAAGAAGCTTTATATGCTTGCTTATTACGGTAAATAATTTGTAATATAAAAATACGCTTTGAATTTCAAAGCGTATTTTTTTCTAGGAGGGAAACGTGGAAAAGCGAATAATGTTGTCAATGTGATATTTTGATGAAATTTATTGACATATTTCGCTTTTTATGATATAATATAAATATATTTTAAATGTTAATGCTTCTTTATGAAGCATTATTATTTATCTTTGCATTGGCACTCGGATCGAATGAGTGCTAATTTAATATGTGAAGCTTTAAGGAGGCATTAATATGGGTTATATGGAAAAAATTACAGATTATACTCAGGAAAGAGAAAATCTTTGTATAGAAAATGATATGATAAGCAAAGATCTTTTTCGTGAATATGGCGTAAATATGGGATTGCGTGATATAAATGGGAACGGAGTTTTAACCGGACTTACTAATATTTCGGAAGTCAGTGCATTTAAATCTGTTGACGGTAAGAAGGTGCCTTGTGACGGACAATTGTTATATCGTGGATATGATGTTAAAGATCTGGTGCAGGGCAGCAGGGGAGAAAAGTTTATATTTGAAGAAGCAGCATATTTATTGCTTTTCGGCAAGCTTCCGTCAAGTGATGAATTAAAGAAGTTTCTTGATGTAATTGCGGATTGTATGGAGTTACCTACAAATTTTACCAGAGATGTAATTATGAAAGCTCCAAGCTATGATATTATGAATTCTATAACACGAAGTGTGCTTACATTGGCATCTTATGATAAACAGGCGGAAAATCTTAAAATAAGCAATGTTTTAAGGCAAAGTATACAGCTTATCAGTGTTTTTCCTATGCTGGCTGTATATGCATATCATGCTTATAATCATTATGAAAAAAATGAAAGTATGTATATACACAGGCCCGAATCAAACCTTTCTGTATCGGAAAACTTTCTTCGCATGCTGCGTCCGGATATGAAGTATACAAATCTTGAGGCACAGGTACTTGATGTTGCATTATTACTTCATATGGAGCATGGCGGCGGAAATAATTCCACATTTACAACCAGAGTTGTAACCTCGTCAGGTTCGGATACTTATTCGGCGATTGCAGCGGCGCTTTCTTCGCTTAAAGGTCATAAACATGGCGGTGCGAATATAATGGTTATGAGAATGATGGACGATATCCGCAGTCATGTTTCTGATTATGAGGACGAAGAGGAAATCAGCGCATATCTTGCTAAAATACTTCATAAGGAAGCGTTTGACCGTAAAGGTTTGATTTACGGTATGGGACATGCTGTATATTCATTATCAGATCCCAGAGAGGTTATATTTAAAGGATTTGTAGAGAAGCTGGCCAAGGAAAAGGGAAGAGATAAGGATATGGCGCTTTATAACAATATTGAAAAAATTGCTCCGAGACTTATTGCTCAGGAACGTCAAATATTTAAGGGTGTAAGTCCGAATGTGGATTTTTACAGCGGATTTGTTTATAATATGCTTGATATTCCTGTGGAATTGTATACTCCATTATTTGCGATTGCAAGAATTGCCGGTTGGAGCGCTCATAGAATTGAAGAATTGGTTTCTGTAAACAAAATTATCAGACCTTCATATAAGAGTCTGGTTCAAAAGCAGGAATATATCGGACGAGATGACAGATAATTTGATATAAAAAATTAAGCGGACATAATGTCCGCTTTTTTATATAATTATAGATTTGATTTAAAGAATTCTTCCATTGCTTGGGATGCGGATTCTTCGTCACTGCCTGATACGTTAACAGTTACTGTATCACCGCACTTAACACCAAGTCCCATAAGAGCCATGAGTTTTACGGCGTTAACTGATTTTTCGTTCTTTTTTATAAAAATTTCACTATTAAAGTTTTTTGCGACTTTAACCAGAAGTCCGGCAGGTCTTGCATGGATTCCCAATTCATCTTTAATTACATAAGTAAATGTTTTCATATAAACTCCTTTTCTAAGCTGAAACTTTGTTGTAAAATTATTCTTTCCAGATTTGCAGCAAATATTATTTATTTTTTAAATATGAAAACACTTGTGTATTGAGTTATATGATCCGAGCACAAGTATAGTACTTGATTCTGTCATATGAGTATCTGCTGAAATATCCGGATAAAGTTTACCGTTTGTGCGGAGCGCTAGGATATTTATATTGTATTTGCGGCGTATGTCTATTTGTCCTACTGTTTTGCCTATCCAGCTTTTAGGTACTGATACTTCAAAAATTGCATAATCTCCGTCAATCTCAACATAATCAAAAACGTGATCTGAAGAATATCTGATAGCTGTCCATGATGCAAGCTGCTTTTCGGGATAAACAATTTCGTCTGCTCCGTTTCTTAACAAAAACTTTGCGTGTACATCTCTTGCAGCACGGGACACTACCTTAGGAGCTCCAAGTTCTTTAAGAAGCAATGTGGTTTCCAATGAGCTTTGAAAATTGTCACCGATTGCTACAATACATACGTCAAAGTTTCCGACTCCTATAGTACTAAGAAAATCTTTTTTAGTAGCGTCACCTATCTGTGCGCTTGTTACATAAGAAAGTGCAGCTTCAACTCTGTTTTCGTTTTTGTCTATAGCCATGACTTGATGATCCAGTTCATTTAATTTTTGAGCTATATGACGTCCGAATCTTCCTAATCCTATAAGTAAAATAGTTTTCATTGTAAAATTATCCTTTCTATCTTATCCGACATTTATTTTTTCAAGCGGAAGCTTTGCTATACTGCTGCCTTTAGAGAATACAGCGGCAAATATAAATGTAAGACCTCCGACTCTGCCTACAAACATTAATATCATAAGGATTATATGAGATGCAATACTAAGTTCAGGGGTAAGTCCTTTTGACAGTCCTACAGTTCCTATTGCCGAAGCAGTTTCAAATAAACAATCAAGTATCGGTAAATTTTCAATATTGCTGATTATGATTCCACCGATTAGGAAAAGAGAGAAATACATCATAAGGATTGCAGCGGCTTTTTTTACAGTATCATCCGGAATTCGTCTGCCGAAAAACCTTGTATCTTCACGTCTTTTGAATACAGATACGGCTGAGGATATGAGAACAGCTAGAGTTGTAGTTTTCATGCCGCCTGCTGTTGATCCGGGTGAACCGCCGGTAAGCATAAGAATTAACATTATTACAATTGAGCCTTGTTTCATGATATTAAAGTCTACCGTATTAAAACCTGCCGTTCTAGGAGTGACCGCTTGAAATAATGAATAGAAAATTTTTTCCGTAATGGAAATATTCCAACGATCGGAAGAAAATTCAAAGAAAAAGAAATATAAAGCCGGAATAAAAATCAGAAGTCCCGAAGTTACTAGAATTACTTTACTTTGCATTCGGTATTTTTTAAAATGAAACTTATTATTTTTTATATCATCCATTGTCATAAATCCTATACCGCCGATTATAATCAGAAGCATAATTACAATATTTATCAACGCATTGGCAGAATATGTTGTCAGAGATGAATACGGTTCCTTCAAACCCATTAAGTCAAATCCCGCATTACAAAAAGCCGATACGGAATGAAAAAGCGAATACCATATTCCTTTAAAAAAGCCTAAGTCTTTACAGAAAACAGGAGCCATTAAAACAAAGCCGACAAATTCAATAAAAAATGTTATTCTTATAATAAATCCTGTCAGCTTTACAATACCGCCGACTTGAGGTGCTGAAAGCGCTTCCTGCATAGTACTTCTTTGCTTGAGGTTTATTTTTTTACCTGAAAAAAGTGCAATAGACGTAGCAGCGGAAACGACTCCCAATCCGCCGATTTGAATAAGAATCAAGATTACTGCCTGCCCGAAACCAGACCAATATGTAGCAGTATCATGTACTATCAATCCGGTAACGCAAACTGCCGAAACAGAAGTAAACAGAGTATCTGTAAATGAAGCAGATTCATTCCCGGAGGTTGAGCATGGAAGCATAAGAATTAGACTGCCTGCAAGAATTACCGCTGCAAACCCAAAGATAATAATTTGAAATGAGGAGATTTTTTTAAAAAGCATTTTCATGTTATTTCACCAACTTAAAAATATATATTCATGCCGGTCGTTTATAATGAATATAATATTCTTTTACGGCCGTTTATGACTCATATAATAAACCTAAAAAACCGTTTATATACAGTATAGTGTGAAGACAAGTTATAAAATATTCTTGTTTCAATTCTGCTTTAGATATTATAGCATTAAACTTATAAAAAGTAAATGGCTAAATAAAAATAAAAAATACTTGACGAATTTATGTAAATATGGTATACTTTATTCAGTTAGCAGAAACTAACTAAAAAAGGAGGTTAAAATGAGTATAGTAGTAGTAGGCGGCAATGACCGTATGGCAACAAGATATAAGGATATATGTAAATCATTTAAATGTAAAGCAAAGGTTTTTACACAGATGCCGGCAGATTTTGAAAATAAACTTGGTATACCGGATCTAATGGTGGTCTTTACAAATACCTGTTCTCATAAAATGGTTGAAAGAGTGAATCAAAGATCAGCGAAATATGATATTCCGATTGTAAGGGTTCATAGCGCTAGTGTTAGTGCCTTAAAAAATGTACTTAATCAGTACGGCATTTAATTTTAAGTTAGCTATAGCTAATCTGTCGGCTATGCAAAAATTATAAGAATATTTTCAATTATATAGGATATCTAACTGATGAATCAATTTTCTTTAGCTTCCTATATTGACAAAGAGCCGATAATACGCAAATTGAGAATGCGTTTATCGGCTCTTTGGAT
>CATKAZ010000074.1 GCA_949745795.1 uncultured Oscillospiraceae bacterium
AAGCAGCAGCCTTCATAGCAGCATTGATGCCGTCAACTGTAACGTCATTGCCCTTAACAACAGCAGTAAGGATTGTTGTAGAACCTGTTGGAACAGGAACTCTCTGTGCAGAACCGATAAGCTTGCCGTTGAGTTCTGGAATAACAAGACCGATAGCCTTAGCAGCGCCTGTTGAGTTAGGAACGATGTTAGCAGCGCCTGCTCTTGCTCTTCTAAGGTCACCCTTTCAGTGAGGACCGTCAAGAATCATCTGGTCACCTGTATAAGCGTGGATTGTTGACATGATACCGCTCTGGATTTCTGCATACTTGTTCAGTGTGTCAGCCATAGGAGCGAGGCAGTTAGTTGTGCATGAAGCAGCTGAAATAATTGTATCGTCAGCTGTCAGTGTATTTTCATTAACGCTGAATACAACTGTCTTAAGATCGTTGCCTGCCGGAGCAGAAATAACAACCTTCTTAGCACCTGCATCGATGTGAGCCTGTGACTTGTCCTTTGAGCAGTAGAAACCTGTACACTCTAAAACTACGTCAACGCCGATTTCACCCCATGGGAGTTCAGCAGCATTAGCCATAGCATAAATTTTAAGTGTCTTGCCGTCAACTGTGATAGTACCAGCTTCATCGTCAGCTGTAACAGTGTGAAGATCTTCACCCATTTTACCGCAGTAACCGCCCTGAGCTGTATCATACTTCAGAAGATGAGCAAGCATAGAAGGCTTTGTAAGATCGTTGATAGCAACAACCTCATAACCTTCTGCACCAAACATCTGTCTGAATGCAAGACGGCCTATACGACCAAAACCATTAATAGCAACTTTTACTGACATTGGAAAATACCTCCTAAATATTTATATATATTATTGTACACTAATTTTAAATTTATTTCAAGTCCTTTGACAAAAAAATAACTATTTTTATGCATTAAAGTGTGATTAACATCAAAATATAGAATTTTTAATACAATTTATTAGTAAAAATAAACAAATATTGCATGTGTATAATGAAAATAGTATTCTCTGTAAGACTGTATTTTATCAGGTGTATTATTATAAAACATTTAGAATACATTACTATAATATTATGCATGATAATATTAACAATATAAATGATTTAATAATTTGTTTTAAAGCTTTTTTACTAAATTTTTGCCGCTAATAAAAAAATAAAATGTAATAACAAACAAAATTCGTCATAATAATACAAATTTTATGTATTTTTTTTATAATTCCTTAAAAAATATTTTAGTTTGTACTTAATTTATTCATAAATTTGTTGTATAATATAAAAAGATGTAACTTAAAATCGAAAGGAGAAATGGATGCTGAAAAATACTATTGAAAATTTAAAGGATTTTTTTAAATATTCGTCGGAAAATGTTATAATTACTGATTATGATTTTAATATTTTATGGAATAATAAATCAGAAGATTTTTTTCTGCTCAACGGGCTTACATGCAAAGAGATGTTTCAAGGAGAGAATTTGCCGTTGAAAAGCGGAGAATATAATGTAAAACATAACGGTTTGATTTTTTCATGCAGAATTATTAATTATCCTGATTGTGAAAATGGAGTTTATGTAATTCAGACGGATGGAGAAGATATAATGTTTTCTTTTATCAAGTGCAGCGGAATAAAGGAATTTCTTATTAATCAGGCAGGAGCCGTAAGGCAGGCTGTAACCGGAATTACTTTTTCAAGCAATATGCTGCATAAGGTATTGGAAGAATCGGATTTGTATTCAGATCATAAATATCTTGATATTACTATGGGAAATTGTTACAAGCTGTTAAAAACTGTAGTAAATACGACTGAGCTTATACGTTATACTGACGGAAGTATTGTTATGAAAAAAATTGATGTTTCAGCGGTACTTAGGGAATTTACAAAAAAATGCAGTGAGATATTGGAGCGTAACATAGAAGTTAGAATGGAGGTTGAAGATGACCTTTATATAAAAGCTGATTTGGAACGATTTGTATCATGTTTACTTTCACTGACAGTTTTAGTTAACGGAAAGAATCCGGAGAATAATATAATTATTTTTAATGCCGAGAGGATCGGCGGATTTGTATCTATAACCGTAAAAGCTGATAGAAGCGGATTTGACGGAAATGCAAGAGTTTTTGCAAGATCGCCCGAATTATACGAGGGAGATGCCGTTGATTCGGATTTGTTTGTTGTCAGTCGTTTTTGCCGGACTTTTAACGGTACTCTTTTTGTTTCCGGTTCGTCTGATGATTTAAGGTGTTTCAGTTTGAAATTTCCGTATTGTGACGATGTAGAACCGATAGCCGAACTCAGTGCGTCGGTCAGACCTTATCCGGAAGATAAATTTTCCAAGTATTTTATTGTTCTTTCGGAAATTGCCGATGTGTTCTATTATTAATTTAAAAAAGCGGCGCTTACTGCGCCGCTTTTTATTGTATATTACATTAGATATTCTTTTGCCAGCCAGAATATTCCCGAAGCTATAAGTACTGCTGAAACAGCAGGCATAGCAAGCCATTTAATACGGTCTTTCCGCAGAATGAATTCTGTAGTTTTCTTTTTATGGACCGCCTTAGAAATAATAAAAGTACTTACACCGAAAGCAGCTATGGAAGATGAGATTGTATTGTGATGGGGAGTAAATTTAAGTTCGAGCAGCATTACAATAGTATAGGCGGCAACCGCAGCGGTAAAAATAATTTTATCGGCTTTGGTTTCAAGGACTTTACTTTCCTTATGTTCCTTAAGACTGTTCGGTACTATTCTTTTCATGATTTTCAACTGACGCTCTTATAAAGTCTGCAAAAAGCTTTTGAGGCTTATTCGGACGTGATTTAAATTCCGGATGGAACTGAACTCCCACAAACCATGGGTGGTCTGCAATCTCGACAATTTCCACCAATCTTTCATCAGGCGAAATACCTGCGATTTTCAGACCGTGTTCTGTAAGCTTTGTTCTGAATGCATTATTGAATTCCCATCTGTGACGGTGACGTTCATAAATGAGAGAATCATTGTAAATTGATGCGCATTTTGAATCGGGAGTCAGCTTGCATGGGTAAAGTCCGAGACGCATTGTGCCGCCCTTGTTGGTAATATCCTTTTGGTCGTCCATAATATCAATTACACTGTTAGGGCCGTCAGGTACAAATTCAGTTGAGTTTGCTTCTTTCAGACCTGCAACATGTCTTGCAAATTCAACAACAGCCATCTGCATACCCAAACAGATACCGAACATCGGGACTTTGTTTTCTCTTGCATAGCGTATAGCTTCAATCATACCTTCAATACCTCTGTCTCCGAAACCGCCCGGGACTATTATACCGTCGCAGTTTTTAAGCATGTCTTCAGCGGTATTTTCGTTGATTTCTTCAGAGTTTATCCATTCTATGTTAACATTTGCATCATTTACAATACCGCCGTGGCGAAGAGCCTCGGCAACAGAAAGATAGGCGTCCGGCAAAGCAACATATTTACCCACCAAACCTATATTAACAGCTTTTTTTGCGTTCTTCTGACGGTTTATCATTTCGATCCAGTCAGTAAGATCGGGTTTGGGATTATTAAGCTTTAAGTGTTCGCACACGCATTCGGCAAGACCTTCGTTTTCCAGCATCAGAGGAACTTCGTAAAGAGACGGAGCAGTCAGATTCTGAATAACGTCTTTTTTACGGACATTGCAGAAAAGAGCGATTTTTTCAAGCATATCCTCCGGAATTTCGCATTCGCTGCGGCATACAAGAATATTAGGCTGTATGCCCAAAGAAAGAAGTTCTTTTACAGAATGCTGAGTAGGCTTTGATTTAAGTTCATTTGAACCTGCGATAAAAGGTACTAAGGTTACATGAATCGAAATAGCATTTTCACGTCCTACTTCCTTCATGACTTGTCTTATAGATTCAAGAAACGGAGTACTTTCAATATCTCCTACAGTACCGCCTATTTCCGTAATAACAACGTCTGTATCGGTTTCTCTGCCGACCTTGTAGATTCTTTCCTTGATTTCATTTGTGATGTGAGGAATGACCTGAACTGTTCCGCCTAAGTAATCTCCTCTTCTTTCCTTGTTAAGAACTGTCCAATAAACCTTTCCCGTAGTAACGTTTGAGTTTACAGAGAGGTTTTCATCAATGAATCTTTCATAGTGACCAAGATCGAGGTCGGTTTCGGCGCCGTCGTCGGTTACGAAAACTTCTCCGTGCTGATAAGGACTCATAGTGCCCGGGTCAACGTTAATATAAGGGTCGAATTTCTGTATAGTTACTTTATAGCCTCTGGCTTTCAGCAGACGTCCCAACGACGCAGCGGTGATACCTTTTCCGAGGCCTGAAACAACACCGCCGGTTACAAATACATATTTAATTGGCATAAACTGCTCCTCCTAAATTAATCGGATACAATCTTCGGAAACTAACGAAGATAAAAACATATCATTTCTATTTTACTATTAAATTTGACAAATTGCAATAGGATATATTAAAATAAAATAAATAACACATAGAAATTTTTAAAAAAATTTTTTGAAAATTGTGCAGTATTTTTAAGTGTTGAATCGTTATATATACAGAGAGACAAATAATGATCATTAAAAGAACCGGTCTTTCTGTAAATGTGCACACGTTTTGCCGGCAGATTTTGCCGGCGGATACATAAAAACTCCAAGGTTCTTCAGGGGGTTGGAAATGAGAAAAAAGGAAAGGTACAGTCCGGAGGTATTTGCCGAGAAGTATGATGAATATTCTCCTATGATCTACAGGCTTTGCGCCTTGCGGTTAGGGAACCGTCAGGACGCCGAAGACGCTATGCAGAACACATTTATAAAATTTTTTTATAAAGCACCGGAATTTGATAATCCCGAATCGGAAAAAGCTTGGCTGATTAGGGTTTCGATAAATGTGTGCAAGGATTTTCAGAAAAGCTTTTGGCAGAAAAAAACGGTGGGGCTTGATGAAACTGCGGAGCTGACGGTCGGTATTATTGAAGATGCCGTAAGGCTTATTGATGTATTCGAGCTTTCCCCGAAAAACAGAACTGTCCTGCAGCTGTATTACTACGAGGGTTATTCTGTAACGGAGATTGCCAAAATACTTAAAATAAGCGTAAACGGTGTAACTTCAAGGCTTTCGAGAGCAAGACAAAAATTAAAACTGGAAATGGAGGCGGCAGAACATGAAAAAAACGGAATTATACCGGAGCATTGAGGGTATCAAACCCGACAAATCCATGAAAAACAGGATAATGACGGCAGTTGAGGCAAATGACAGGATTACCGTTCAAAAAAGACCGGTGTTTCTTCCGATTGCAGCAGCGGTATTGCTGGTTGTAAATGTGGGACTTGTTGGGAATTTTTTTATGGGTAATAATTTTATCAGTCGCTGGACAGAAAATGAAAGTTTGGTATATGGCAGCAGCAGTGCTTCGGAATTTTCCGATTATGTTGACACGGTTTATAAGGAAATCACCGAGCATGACTATACCGGTGTGAAAATTATGCAGAGGAGTAATTATAATCCTCAGGAGGATAAGCCGTGGTTTGAGCTGTATAGTATAGATGTGCTTAATAAGGGAACCTCGGAAGCTGTTGATGAGAACGCAGATAGTGTTTATGTAAGGTATATCCAGAAAATTGACGGTATTTATACAAATCATGAGTATATTATAGGATATGAAGGATATAGTCTGGATAAGGAAAATATAATTAGTATTACGGAATCAAATGTCGACCACTCATATGAAATTCCCGAAAAATACAAAAATGAAATTTCCGATTCTGTTGACTTATCTAATGCGTTAGATGAAGCGGTTGCAGAATATTCTCTGGCAAATTATTCTGATACGGAGGACATTAATGAATCTTCATTTCAGGACCAATATGATTTGCAAATTTTCTTTTTTCCGTATGAATCTGATGCAGGCGGTATAATATACAGATTTCCTGTAATGTTTTCAGTTACCGATCCAATTGAATTTGATACTGTTGAGGAAAATGTTTATTTTCTTTTAAATAGGCAGGGAGAAAATAAAAAACAGGTAATCTATGATAATTACTGGAAAAAAACTGTTTCGAGAGATGATGTTAAGTACAAATCGGGAGTGTTACCGAACGTTGTAAACGCTGATGCAGATAATGCCGTGAAGTATCTTGAAAAAATGGGATTTACAAATATTTCAAAAAAATATGTTCAGGACTCAAAGGTTCATAATACTGTTTTAGGTTACAATTACGGTATGGCAGCGGGAGATGTATTAAATACAGATGATACAATTGAACTGCTTGTCTGCGGAAAGCAGATGCCGGACGTAAATTTTTTGGAATTATATGCAGCAGAAGATATACTTAAAAGTGAGGAAATTGAATTTGAAATTGTGTATATGAACGGAGCAAAAGCCGAGGATTTAGATCAGCATGTTGTCCAAACAGAACCTTCGGCATTTGAGATTGTTGAAAATGTTAAATCCGTTAAGCTTTATGTTGAATCTGAAGGCTCAAGTCTGGCGGCAGGACTTCTTGGGTCTGACATGGAACTGGATTACAGTTACAGCGAAAACGGCATTGATTTTTATGTTTCAGACACAGAATATCCTGACATTATTTTTGAGGGAGCTTATAACGGAAAGGGTAAGGTAGTTATTTCGGGTATATCTACAAAAAGCGATTATTATGAAATTTGTCCGGATATATATGTAGGAATGTCGCTTGAAGAAATTGATAATCAGATTAGAGAAGGATCCTATTATCAGGATAAAGTAGTATCCTATGTTTCTTTAATTGAATACGACTCGGAAATCAATTATGATTATAAGTTTGTCTATTCGGACAGCGATGCGTTATATACAGTTCTGTTAAAAACCGTTAATGACGGCTCTTACGAAGAACAGAAGGTAACTAATATTTATGTAAAAAAGGAAGCTGTTTCGACTGAAGATACGGAGTCTTCCGAATCTTATGGTGAATAAGCAAAGATAAAAACAAAAAAGAACAAAAGATAATATATAAAAATTGACAGGGACTGATATATATAAAAATGTCCCTGTCGAAAAAAGTAGAGGGACTGTACTATGAGAGCTAAAAAAATAATTATGACTTTTACAGCAGTTTTAATGATAATAAATGTCTGTGCATGTCAGAAGTCTGATACGTCAGTGATCAATGGGGAGGCTGTAAGATTGAAAAATTTTATGACTGAAACGGAGAGAAACAGCGTTTCAATCGGGGAACTTACACTGCTTGACGGAGACGTTACGGAGGAAGCTTCCAACGGAGAGCATGTTGTTGAAATAGAATGGTGGACGGATAAAGATTATCGGAAAAAGTATGAGAAGGACAAAGAAACGAATCCGGAAATGTTCTCTGAAGGGGAATATGAGAAATTAATGCAGGATCTTGATGAAGCTGAGGAAAATGGGGGATATACTTCTGCTAATAAAATTTTAGTTGACGGTAGATTATATTCCGGATTTCATCCGCTGTATGAATATGACGGCGGCAAACTGGAATATTGGATCTCTGGTGGTACGGAAGAAACGAAGCATGTTGAATTTGATTCATTTAACGAGTTTAAGAAATGGTACAGAGAGAATCTTAATGAAGATGTAAAATCCGGATATATATCACAGGATATGGCAGACCAGACTTATGCGGATATGCCTATAGTATTTCAGAGCGTAATTGACGGAACATGGAAAGAAATAAGCTTTTCTCCTGAACAAACCTTTTCATTAGCAGATACTTTTCCGGGAACAAAAAGCGATTGGGAATATAACCGTGAAGAAGTGGAAGCTATAAAAGATTCTGTCCGGGAAATGTCGATTTATGACGAAGAGCTTGAATCAAATTTTATTATACACATAACCTTACCGCCGAATTTTAATGAAAAGAAAAAATATCCAATGTTTGTTATGTCGGACGGAGTATGGCGATTCGGTAACTGTCCGTCTCTTAGAAAGTTAATGGAGGACGGAGAAACGGAGGACGTTATTCTGGTAACTATAGGTTATGATTACAGTGTCAATGGAACGGAAATGGGAGTCAGGTCAAAATATTTTTATGAGGAAAGAGAAAAATTTATTGATTTTATAACAAATAATTTAGCTCCGTATCTCAGTGAAATGTACAATATTGACTTTGAACGTTCGACGTTTTACGGACATTCTGCGGGTGGAGTACTGTCTCACAATGCCGTCTTTACATCGGACTTATATGAAAATCAGCCATTTAAGTACTATATTATAGGAAGTCCTGCATTTTGGGAGCTTCACCGTTTGGATACCGAAGAGGATTCGGAAGCATATAAATCAGATTATGGTTATTGGGAAAGAAACAAAACCTTTGATAAAATTATTTTTGCATGCGGAGGAGAAAACGAAGATCCCGAATATGAAAAATATTACGACGGATATGATACTACTCTGGAGGGTGTTGCACATTTGATGGATAGACTTCAAGAGCATGGCGATACAAAATCAGAATGTAAAATATATGAAAATTCAGGTCATTGGCAGTTTATACCGGATATGTTTGTAGAATTTTTCCGCAAATATTACGGTAAAAAGTAACTCCTTACATAAAAACCGGACTGAAAAGTCCGGTTTTTTGTTATATAATGATATTGGATTTTTTGCCGTAATATGCTATAATATGAGTTACGATTTTTTATAATGAAAATGGAGAAGAAAATGAGTATTTATCTTGATAATGCTGCGACTACAAAACCGTGCAGAGAGGCAGTTAAGGCGGTAACCGACTGTATGATTGAAAATTACGGTAATCCATCTTCACTTCATACTATGGGGCTGAATGCACAGCTTGCAGCAGATAATGTAAGAAAGATTATTGCCAAGGCAATAGCGGCAGATCCGGGGTGCATTTATTTTACCTCCGGCGCTACTGAAAGCAATAATCTTGCCCTGATCGGCGCTGCAAAAGCGTACGGCAAGCGTAAGCCTAGAATTGTGACTACTGCGATTGAACATGCTTCAGTGAAGAAAACTATGGATCATCTTGGGGAAGAGGGATTTGAAATTGTCAGAATCTCACCTGACAGAAACGGACAAATTTCACATGAACAGATATTAAATGCCGTTGATGACAGAACATGTCTGGTAAGCATTATGATGGTCAATAATGAAATCGGATATATACTTCCGGTAAGACGTGCTTTTTACGGAATTAAAAAGAAGTTTCCTCAATGTATAACTCACTGCGATGCCGTTCAGGGGTTTATGAAAATTCCTTTTAAGGTTTCAGAACTTAATGCAGATATGATATCTATAAGTGGTCATAAAATTCATGCCGGAAAAGGCGTGGGAGCGCTTTATCTGAAAAAGGGGATACGTTTGGAGCAGAGAATCTTCGGCGGCGGTCAGGAAAAGGGGATTCGTTCCGGAACTGAAAATATTCCTATGATTGCAGGTATGGGAGCAGCCGTAAAGGTACTTTGCGGTAATATTGATCAACGGTATGAAAAGGTTGAGAAGCTTAAAAATATGTTTTGTCAGAAAATATCTGAAATTGAAGGAGTATATATAAACTCCGGCGAAGAATGCAGTCCTTATATAATAAATATTTCCGTGCCCGGGATTCGTTCGGAAATTATGCTTCATTATCTTGAAGAACGTGATATTTATGTTTCCAGCGGTTCGGCATGCTCTAAGGGAGCAAAAAGCGGAGTGCTGACAGAATTCGGAATAAATGACCGTTTTGCGGATTCAGCACTGAGAATAAGTCTTTGCAGTGAAAATACTGTACAGGAATTGAGAATTTTGGCGGAAAATATTGAATATGCAATGGAAAGACTTATTAAATCAAAGTAAATATTTATTGATTGCTTTTTTCAAAATATTTTTCTTAAATTTCTTTAAGATTAACTGTGCGAGTATTTATAAAGTGCTTCAGGTTAATGAAAATCATAATGGAAGTTTGGGTTAACTTTTTTTGTAAAAATAACTTTGTGTGTCTTTAAAAAGAAAATAAAGTTAATAAAATCCGGCATAAAAGTTTTTTGCTTACTTTTTTTCCAAAAAAGTAAGTGTCAAGTATACTTGACATTATGCTTGCAATGTGATATTATATTATTTAGAAAAAAATAAAGGGAAATGTAAAATGGATAAGGAAGAAATTTTAAAAAGGGGCCGTGAGGACGGTCCTGACGAAAGAGAACAGAAAATTTTATGTGACGCATACAGCTTTGCCGGAACAGTCGGCTGTGTTATATGCATCATATTTATCGTATTCAGTATAATATGTGATAAAAACCCTTTTCCGTATTGCTTGATAGCTATGGCTTACTGTACTGCTGAAACCTTATATAAATATGTAAAAATGAGAAAAAAACGTGATTTGATTTTCGGAATAGTTGCTGCAATAGCCGCAGCTTGCTGGGCAATTCTGTCCATACTTAAATTCTGACGGGAGGCAGTTTCTGGAATATGGAATCATTAGTACTAAAAAACTGTCTTAAATCAGTCAGAGGTGAAAAAAAGATATCACAGGGCGAGCTTGCGGAAATGGTAGGAGTTTCAAGGCAGACAATAAGCTCTATTGAAAATAATCAATTTTGTCCCAGCGCTAAGCTGGCACTGCTCATATGTGTAGCTCTTGAAAAGCATTTTGAAGAGCTTTTTTATTTTGATTAATGAAAGGAACGTACAAAATGCAGGAAATAATACTTGTTAAATACGGTGAAATGGCCCTGAAAGGAATGAATAAAAAGACTTTTGAGGACATTTTGGTAAAAAATATAAAAAGACGTATAAAATCTCTTGGAAAAACTGAAATAACAAGAGCGCAGTCTACTATTTACATAGCTCCGCTTGATGAAAGTTTTGACGCAGACGAGGCTGTTGAAAGATTAAAAAAGATATTCGGTATTGCCGCACTTTGCCGTGCAGCGGTGTGTGAAAAGGATTTTGAAGATATAAAAACAAAAAGTATTGAGTATCTTGATGAAGTTTTAAGCTATGCCAAAACCTTTAAAGTTACGGCAAAAAGAGCAGATAAGAGTTTTCCTATGAAATCTCCTGAAATATGCCGTGAACTGGGAGGAGTTCTGCTGGAAAAATTCTCTCATCTGACGGTAGATGTCATTAATCCGGAAATTACTGTTACCGTTGAAATTCGTGATACAAAAGCATACATTCATGCTGAAAACATAAAAGGTGCGGGGGGGCTTCCTGTAGGTACCAGCGGTCAGGCAATGCTTTTGTTGTCAGGCGGGATCGACAGTCCGGTAGCCGGATATATGCTGGCAAAAAGAGGAGTTCATATTTCTGCAATTCACTATGTAAGTCCTCCTTATACTTCCGAAAGAGCAAGGCTTAAGGTTGAACAGCTTTGCGAAAAGCTTACCGGTTACTGCGGAAGCATTGCTTTTTTCTGCGTTCCGTTTACTGAAATACAGGAGGCTATAAAAAATAATTGCCCGGAAGAATTCTTTACTATAATAATGAGAAGACTAATGATGAAAATAGCTCAGAAGATATGTGAAAGGGAACATTGTCTGGCGCTTATAACAGGCGAAAGCGTAGGGCAGGTGGCAAGTCAGACTATGAACGCTTTGGCGTGTACCGATGCAGTATGCGAAATTCCGGTTTTCCGTCCGCTTATCGGAATGGATAAGACGGAAATTATAGAAATAGCCAGAAAAATTGATACTTTTGAAACTTCAATTCTTCCTTATGAGGACTGCTGTACGGTATTTACTCCAAGGCACCCAAAGGTAAGACCTCTTCTTGCCGATGTTGAATCTGCTGAAAATAATTTTGATTTTTCGGAGCTTATTAATGAAGCTGTAGAAAAAACAGAACTGAAAATATTCAATATTGAAAAATAATATTAAGAAATGGTTAATTAAATAAATAAAATTTTTGGTGAAAATATGAAAAAATCAGATAGAAACTTAGGTGAAATAGGACAAACTTCCAAAGTGACTGCTGAAAATCTTGACAAATTGGTTACAGATGTAGTAAAATTGTTATTGTGTAAAGGGGTTACTATAGCTACAGCCGAAAGCTGTACCGGCGGACTCCTTTCTGAGCTTATTACATCAGTACCAGGAGCTTCAAAAATATTTGAAATCGGAGTCTGCACATACTCAAATAAAATAAAACATGAATATCTCGGTGTTCCAAAATCTCTTTTCAGGGAATACGGAGCTGTGAGCAGACAGGTTGCCTTGGCAATGGTTTCAGGACTTCAAAAACAATCCGGAGCGGATATATGCATTTCGGTTACCGGAACGGCAGGTCCTGCCGGAGGAACTCGTGAAAAGCCTGTGGGTACTGTTTATGTCGGAATAAGCTGCGGCAGAAAAAGAATAGTAAAGCTTCTGAAATTATGGGAGCTTGAAGATAAAAGCCGTGATAATATAAGAATGAATGCGGCTTACAGGATTTTTGAATTTATCGGTCAGATGGTTTCCATAATGCCGGATAATCTTCCGGAAAGTGATGATGAACCGGAAGTTCCCGAAAAAAATTATATGGACGTTGTCAGAAATCTTCTTCCGTGGAAAGGTGATCCGTTTTCACAGATAATAAGAAAAATTGTCTTTATGGGATCGGTTGTTGTATTTACTGTGTGCCTTTTTATGGTAGTAGATTATTATTGGGAGAATCACAAGAATAAACAGCTGGGCGATGACCTTCAGAAAATATACAGCGAAGCGGAATTTTCTTCTGAAACTATTGAAACGGGAGATTCTAAGCCTGAGAAGATTTGGACTCTTAAAGACGGTGCTAAGCTTCTTTTGGAAAGAAACAGCGATGTAGTAGGATATATTAATATTCCGGATACCGTTATCAGCTATCCTGTTGTTCAGAGAAGAAATGAAGACGGCAACGATTACTATATGAATAAAAATATTGACAAGGAAGAGGCAAAGGCGGGAACGATTTTCCTAGACTGGAGAAATAATTTTGATTATGTGGTTAAGGGCACTAAGGTAATGGAAAATTCACAGAATCTTGTTATTTACGGTCATGATATGAAAGATGATTCTATGTTCGGCAGCTTGGGATATTATAAAGACAGCTACGGATATTACAGTGAACATCCGATTATTGAATTGAGTTCTAATTATGAAACTTATAAATATAAAATTTTTGCGTACTTCATTGTTGACGCTGAGGACGAAACAGAAACAAAGTTCGATTGCTGGAATACATTGGATTTTGAAAATGAAAAGCAGTTTTATGAGTATGTCAATAACGCAAGAAAACGTGCGCTGACGCTTAATGATGTAGATGTGAGATATGGTGACCAGCTTCTTACCTTGCAGACTTGCAACAGTATGTTTGATACTGCCAGACTTTTTGTTATGGCAAGAATGGTAAGAGAAGGCGAAGATCCATATGAAGGCACGGATAATGTCAGAGATAATGACAACATTCTTTGGCCTTCAATATATTATAACTGGAATGAAAATAATTATGATCCTGACGCAGAGTTTGAAGGTTATCCGTTTGCGTCGAACTGAGGAATAAAATAAAGGAACAAAAGAACAGAGGTAAAAAATGAAAACAAAGAAAATATTGATTGCCTGTGCTGCATCATTGGCAATAGCTGTATCATCAATGATGACAGGCTGTAACAAGAAGGACTCCGAAGCTTCACAGGCGGCAGATGTTCTGGAACCTGCAACGGAAGCTCCTACAGAAACAGCTGAACTCCCTGATATAGAGGATTTTTCACCGGAACCTGACGGTATGCTCGGCAGGGCAAGGTCACTTCGTGCCGTGAATGATGATGTTGTCGGTTACATAAGAATCAGCAATACTTATGTTGATTATCCGGTAACACAGTATGACGGCGAAGACCTTGATGTGCAGGGAAATGCCTATTATTTGGATACTGATTTATATGGTAATTATTTGGAATCCGGAACTGTTTTTATGGATTATCGTGATAATTTCGGACCTGATGAAAGTAAACAGTCACAAAATCTTGTGCTTTACGGTCATAATATGCTGAACGGCACAAAGTTTGCTACATTGCATTATTACAGACAGGATGATACTTTTTATGAGAAAAATCCTATAATTGAATTCAGTTCAAATTATAATGATTATAAATATATTATATTCGGTTATTTTATTACAAGCGGCGATTACGGTGAAAACGCTTACGGTCCGGAATTTGCATACTGGGATATGGAAAATATGGACGAAAAGGAATTTAACGAGTATGTTGATACCGTACATGAAAGATCAGTGGTTTCTCCTGATATCGATGTAAAGTACGGTGATCAGCTTATTACACTTTCGACATGCTTTATGGATGAAGATAATTCACGCTTGCTGGTAATCGGAAGACGTTTGCGTGACCATGAAACAACCGATAATATAGATAAGGCAAATACAACTAAAACTGAGACCGAAGATTCTGAAGAGTCTCAGGAATAAAAAATAGCATTGGAGAGATATATGTACATAAGGAAAAGTAAAAAAATTATATCAGCATCATTATCAGTTTTGGTTATGAGTTCTGTTATTTGCGGAAGAATTATGTATAATATTAATGCGGTTGAAGAAGATCCGAAAACAATTGTTTCGGATTATGAGAATTCTGTAAAAACCCGATCGGAAGCAAATGATGATACTGTACATATGTGGAAAGCAGTACTTTCCGAATATGGCAGCAGTTTTTCAATTGTAGATTATGAAACTGTTGAAGTGGAAGAAGAAACCAAAGCTGAAGAAGACAAAAATAAAGAGGAAATAACAGCAGGGGATTCAGGTGAATATGATTCCTCGGACTATATTGAATCAAGCGGCAATACAGGTATTGTAGATGTTCCTGAAAGACCGGATTATACTCCGATTGACATTGAATCAGGTAATTTTGGTTTTACAACTTATGGATACGGTCATGGAGTCGGTTTAAGTCAAAACGGTGCAAATCATTATGCTTCTTATGCAGGATGGAACTATCAGCAGATATTGCAGCATTATTATCCCGGAACTTATATCTCAAATTCAGGCACTGCTGAAAAAGAAACTATTTCAGCCGGCGGCGTAAGCGGTTCGGCATTGGACATTGTTTCAATGGTGACTTATAATGAAGTCGGTTCTTCTATGAATAATGAAGCAATTAAGGCTCAGGCTGTGGCTGTTTATACTTATATTAAATATAAGGGCGGTAATGCCAGTGATTTGTATCCGGCATCAAATCCTCCTCAGAATGTTGTAAACGCAGTTAAATCGGTACTTGGCGAAGCTGTATGTTATGACGGAAGCTATGCGCTTGCTATGTTCTGTGCTTCAAGCGGCGGCAGTACTGCTTCATGTTATGATGTATTCTATGAAGATATTCCTTATTTGAGAAGCGTTGCTTGTGAATATGACAGTCAATGTGACCCTCATTATGGAACGGTAGAAGTATTCAGCGCTGAAGAATTAAAGTCGATTCTTGAATCAAATCTTGGAATTACATTGTCAGATAATCCATCAAACTGGGTTTCTATTATTGAAGGTGACGGCGGATATGCTGCGTATGTAGTAGTTGACGGACAGGTTACTGTTAAGGGTAATGATTTCAGATATTATTTAGGATTGAAATCACCTAAATTTGAATGTACATATTATTGATTAAAACGGCATTGCTGATAAGTTTCGGCAATGCCGTAAATACTATATAATAGAAACATAGGAGGCAAGGAAATGAATATTTGTGATATTATTTTTAAAACAAAACGTAAAAATAAATTAACTGAAAGTGAAATAAAATGGTTGATTAAGGGATATGTAAATGGAGAGATACCTGATTATCAAATGTCTGCATGGCTTATGGCGGTTTGTTTTAATTCACTGACTGTTGAAGAAACTTTGACTCTAACTGAGGTTATGAGAGATTCCGGAGATATACTGGACTTAAGCAATATACATGGAATTACTGTTGATAAGCACAGTACCGGCGGTGTTGGGGATAAAACCAGTCTTATAATAGCTCCTATATGTGCGTCATGCGGAATTTATGTGCCTAAAATGTCGGGAAGAGGACTGGGATTTACAGGGGGTACTATTGATAAGCTTGAAAGTATCCCCGGATTTCAAGTAGATATTGACTTTGAGAAATATATTGATATTATAAATAAAAACGGCGCTGCAATAATTGCTCAGAGTGGTCATCTGGTTCCGGCAGATAAAAAAATATATGCCCTAAGAGATGTAACTGCAACTGTTGATAGTATTCCGCTTATTTGCTCGAGTATTATGAGTAAAAAACTTGCCACGGGTGCGGATTGTATACTTCTTGATGTTAAGACAGGCAGCGGCGCTTTTATGAAAAATACAGAAGATGCGCAGAAGCTTGCAGAGCTTATGGTTCAAGTAGGTCAAAATGCAGGGAAAAAGTGCCGTGCCGTTATTACCGATATGAATGAACCGTTGGGAAATGCTGTAGGAAATTCATTGGAAGTAATTGAAGTATGTGAAATATTGTCCGGTCGAGAGAAAGGCAGACTTTATGAACTTTGCATTGTTCTTGCTGCAAATATGTTGGAATTAGGAGGATTGGGAAATACAGATAATTGTATAAGACTTGCAGAAGACGCAATAACCAGCGGAAGGGCAATGGAGACATTCAAAAAAATGATTGAAGCACAAGGTGGGAATCCTAAAATAACTGAAGATTATTCATTGTTTAAGCGGGCATTATATAAGTATGAACTAAAGGCCGATAAGAATGGGTATATATCTGCAATGGATAGTGAAAAAATCGGAATGGCGGCTTTGCTGACAGGTGCAGGACGACAAAACAAAAATGATAAAATTGACAGTTCAGCGGGAATAATTTTAAATAAGCATGTCGGTGATTACGTCAGTCAAGGTGATATTATTTTGACACTTTATTCATCTGTAGTGCAAAATTTTTATGAAGCAGCAAATAAGGCGTCTGATGCTATTGAAATATCAGGAGTTGTGCCGAAAATCAGTCCCGTAGTTATTCAAATTATTTAAAATAATATTATTTGTTTATTATTACTATTGACTTATTTGGAATTAAAGTGTAAAATAATTCTAATAATATAATTAACAATTTTCAGGAGGATATTAGTTATGGCTTTTTGGGATAAGGTAAAGGGCGTTGCAAATGACGCAATGAATACTTTAAGCGATGCAGCTAAGGATGTTACCGAAAGCGCAAAGGAAATGAATGAAAAATCAAAAATAAACAGAGCAATAAGGGCTGAAGAAGGCAAAATCAATAATCTTTATATGATTATCGGTGAAAAAATGTTTAACGAAAACTCTTCTGCACCTGCTGGATTTGAGGATCAGTTTGCCGGAATTAATACAGCTAAAAATGAAATTGAAAGACTGAAACAGGAACTTTCCAATATAGAATCTGCATCAAAGTGTCCCAAGTGCGGCGCTAAAATAAATCAGGGACAGAAATTCTGTCAGGGTTGTGGATATAATCTTGATGCACAGTCGGCTGATGTGCCGCAGGATTCAAACGGTTCTGGTCAGGTTATTGTAACTCAGGGACAGGAGGTTAATGAAGCTCCTACATCGTCAGATGGCAATGAAAACAATTAAATTATAAAACAACATAAAAAATCAGTCCTGAAGGACTGATTTTTTTGTTTATTCAAAGAGTGCTGTTGAAAGATATCGTTCACCTGTATCAGGCAAAAGCACTACAATATTTTTTCCCTTATTTTCCGGGTTTTCAGCAGTTTTTACTGCTGCCCACAGAGCCGCACCGCTGGAAATTCCCACAAGAATACCTTCGGTTTTGGCAAATGCTCTTCCGGTTTCAAAAGCAGCCTCATTAGGTACGGTTATTATTTCGTCGTAAATTTTTGTATCAAGGATTTTCGGTACAAATCCGGCACCTATGCCTTGAATTTTATGAGGACCGGCTTTCCCTTCGCTTAAAACCGGAGAAGATTCCGGTTCTACGGCAATCACTTTAATATTCGGATTTTTTGATTTAAGATACTGACCAACACCGGTTATAGTACCTCCGGTACCGATTCCGGCAATAAAAATATCAACCTTACCGTCGGTATCCTCCCAGATCTCCGGACCTGTTGTTTCCACATGAGCTTGGGGATTGGAAGGGTTTACAAATTGTCCCAGTATTACCGAGTCTTGTATTTCCTTGTTGAGTTCATCAGCTTTTGCAATAGCTCCTGACATGCCTTTTGAACCGTCTGTTAAAACGATTTCAGCACCGTAAGCCTTCAGTAGTTTTCTTCTTTCAATACTCATGGTTTCAGGCATTGTCATTATAGCTTTATATCCTTTTGCAGCCGCAACTGCCGCAAGACCTATTCCGGTATTTCCGCTTGTGGGTTCTATAATAGTAGATCCGGGTTTTAAAAGTCCTTTTTCTTCAGCGTCTTTAATCATCTGTTTTGCAACTCTGTCCTTAACACTTCCCGCAGGATTGAAATATTCAAGCTTTGCCAGGATAGATGCGTCAAGATTATTTTCAGACGCAAAGTTTGAGGCGTTAATAATCGGTGTTTTTCCGATAAGCTCTGTTATACTACTGTAAATATTTGACATAAATTTTCCTCCTTAAATAGCCTTGAAAGCTTCTTCAAGATCAAATAAAATATCATCTATATGTTCAAGACCTATTGAAAGTCTTACTGTATTGGGTTTAATTCCCTGTTCTGCCAGTTCTGATTCATTAAGCTGTGAATGAGTTGTTGAAGCAGGGTGTATTACTAATGATTTAGCGTCCGCTACATTTGCAAGCAGTGAGAAAAGCTGAAGATTATCAATAAACTTTTTAGCTTCTTCTTCTCCGCCTTTTACTTCAAATGTGAATATTGAACCTCCGCCGTTAGGGAAATATTTGTCATATAAATCTTTATAACCGTTTTCAGGTAAAGACGGGTGATTTACATGTTCAACTTTTGGGTGGTTTTTAAGGTATTCAACCACTTTTTTAGTATTTTCCACATGACGTTCAACACGAAGTGAAAGTGTTTCCAGTCCCTGAGTGAGCAGAAATGCATTGAATGGTGAAATTGCAGCACCTGTATCACGCAGTAAAATAGCTCTGATTTTCGTAACAAATGCTGCTGCGCCGACAGCTTTGGTAAAGCTGATACCGTGATAGCTTGGGTTAGGTTCTGTAATGCTTGGGAATTTACCGCTTGCTTCCCAGTCAAACTTACCGCTGTCAATTATGACGCCGCCCAGTGAAGTACCGTGTCCGCCGATAAATTTTGTTGCCGAATGAACAACAATGTCAGCGCCGTATTCGATAGGTCTGATGAGATAAGGAGTACCGAATGTATTATCAATAACAAGGGGAATTTTATGTGCATGAGCAATATCAGAGATTTTTTGAATATCGATAATATTTGAATTTGGATTTCCGAGAGTTTCAATAAAAATCGCTTTTGTATTTTCCTGAATAGCCTTTTCAAAGCTGCCTTCCTCATCGGGATCAACAAAGGTTGTAGAAATACCGTATTCCGGAAGAGTATGAGCCAGTAGATTGTAAGAACCGCCGTAAATGGTTTTTGATGCTACTATATGGTCGCCTGCTTGAGCAAGATTTTGAATAGCGTATGTTATTGCGGCTGCTCCGCTTGCAACTGCAAGGGCTGCAACTCCGCCTTCAAGAGCAGCGATTCTCTGTTCAAAAACGTCTTGTGTAGGGTTAGTGAGACGTCCGTAAATGTTACCGGCATCTGTCAGACCGAATCTTGCAGCGGCGTGTTCAGAATTTCGGAATACATATGATGTTGTCTGATATATAGGAACAGCTCTTGCGTCTGTTGCGGAATCAGGGTTTTCCTGACCTATGTGAAGCTGCTTTGTTTCAAAACGAAAATTTCTTTTATCTTTTATACTCATTTTTATTACCTCTCATTTAATAGTATTTTTGACAGTTTTAATTTATTAATTTTTTTTAATTGCACATTCGTGAATAACATCGAAAATTATAAAAATACATAAAGAACCTCCAAAAGCTAAAGTGTATTAATCCTATCGAATTGGTATGTTTTAAGTATACAGTATAATTTTCCATTTGTCAATAGTTTTTTTAAAAATTTTTAGAGTATTTGACTTTTTATTAGCAGTAATGCTGTATTTAACGTTGCATAAAGCTATAAATCGGGATTTAAATATTAAAAATAACCGCAGAAGAATGAACTTCTGCGGTTATTTTGTATATTTATTTAGCGTTTCCGAGGAATGCAGCGCCGATTATACCGGCGTCATTTCCAAGCTTTGCAATAACAATTTCTGTATTTTTAGGAGAATTTTTTGTGTAAACCTCCTGCTTGACCAGTTCTTTTACAGGGAGAAGAAGCGGGTCACCTTCATTGCATACGCCGCCGCCAATGCATAGAATATCAGGCTGGAAAATATTAATTGTATTTGTGATTCCGGCAGCTAAATACTTAATATATTTGTCAACAACTGCTTTTGCAGTTTTGTCACCCATTCTCATTGCATCAAAGGAAGTTCTTGCAGTAACTTTGCCTTTTCTTTCGGCGGTGATTTTGTGCATAATGCTGTCTTTATCAGTTTCCATAGCTTCCTTAGTCATTCTGATAAGACCTGTGGCTGATGAAAATACTTCAAAGCAGCCTCTTCTTCCGCAGGTACACTGAGGACCGTCTACTTCTATTACAGTATGACCGATTTCAGCGCCGGCAAAGTTTGAACCGGAATAAATTTTGCCGTCTATAATTATTCCGCCGCCTACACCTGTACCAAGTGTAATACATACTGCATTTTTTGCGCCTTTAGCAGCTCCTGCAACAAATTCACCGTAAGCTGCCGCATTAGCGTCATTTTCGATAAATACAGGTTTATCAATAGATTCTTTAATATATTTAACCATAGGGGTATTATTGAATCCTAAATTACATGAATACTCTATGATACCTTTTTCACTGTTTGCAATACCGGGAGTGCCGATTCCTATCCATTCGATTTGATCCATTGTAATTCCGGCTTCTTTAACAGCTTTGACGGAAACCATTGCCATGTCATCAGCTATTTCCTTTTCGGGTCTTGGAAGATTTGTTTTTGTACTTGCCTTTGAAATAATGTTGTAATTTTCATCAACAACGCCTGCAACGATATTAGTTCCGCCTAAATCAATACCAATATAATATTTCATTTTATTTTTCTCCTCATTTAATTTTAATGTAAAATTATACATTTATATCATAAACTAAAATTGGAAGTTAGTCAATAGTTTTTTTGGATTTTAGAAAATAAACCTGTCAATATTTTAATAAAATCTTGCAATTATTATAATAAATTACCTATTATACATTATTTACAAATAATTTTTGCATACTTTTACCTAAAAGAGGTTGAAATTTTATTTGAAACATGTTAAAATATAATAATTAAATAATAGGAGTTGTTAAATGATAGAGAAAACAAAAAATGAATTTATTGAGATTTATAAGGAAACTATTACTCGTCCCGGTTCAGACAAGCTTTTAAATTATCTTCTTTCCGAACAGAGTGATTTTTTTACTGCTCCGTGCAGCACACGTTTTCACGGCTCATATGCCGGAGGACTTGCACAGCATAGTATAAACGTGTATAATTGTCTTAGGGATTATCTTTCAAGACAGCGTACAAAAGATGTTTACGGAATGAATTATACCGAAGAAAGTGTTGCTCTTGTATCCTTGCTTCATGACGTATGCAAAATGAATTTTTATTCGGTGGATTACCGCAATGCCAAAAATGAGCAGGGAGTGTGGGAAAAGGTTCCTTATTATACCGTTAATGATCAGCTGCCATATGGGCATGGTGAGAAATCGGTTTACATAGTATCGGGCTTTATGCGGCTTACTCGTGAGGAGGCTTTTGCTATAAGATATCATATGGGTTTTTCCGGTATTGAAGATAGAAATAGTATCGGAAAGGCATTTGAAATGTTTCCGCTTGCATTCGCATTAAGCGTTGCGGACATGGAAGCTACATACTTTTTAGAATCAAAATAGAAAGGTGAATAACAATGAGTAATTTTTGGTATGATAATGCGATAGTTTATCACATTTATCCTTTGGGATTCTGCGGAGCTCCCAAATACAATGAGGGTGGAGAAGTTCAGTACCGTCTGAACAAGCTTGTTGACTGGATTCCTCACCTTAAGGAAATGAATATTGACGCTGTTTATCTTGGACCTGTATTTGAATCTGTTGAGCATGGCTATGATACCATTGACTACAAAACTGTCGACCGACGTCTAGGCGACAATAATTCATTTAAAGAAATTTGCCGTCAGCTTCATGAGAACGGTATTAAAATTATACTGGACGGTGTTTTTAATCACGTTGGCAGAGGTTTTGAAAAGTTTAAGGATATTCAGCAAAACGGTCAAAATTCTCCTTACTGCGGATGGTTCCATAATCTGAATTTCGGCGGACAGAGTCCGTGCGGAGATAATTTTTGGTATGAAGGCTGGAACGGTCATTACAATCTGGTAAAGTTAAATCTGAGGAATCCGGAGGTTTGTGATTATCTTATTGATGTTGTTGATTTTTGGATGAATGAATTTGAAATTGACGGTATTAGATTTGATGCTGCGGACTGTATTGAATTTGACTTTTTTAAAAGAATTCGTTCTCACTGTAAAGGAAAAAATCCGGAATTTTGGCTTATGGGTGAAATTATATTCGGAGATTATAAGCGTTGGGCAAATCCGGAAATGCTTGACAGCGTAACAAACTATGAGTGCTATAAAGGAATTTATTCTTCACATAACACAAAGAACTATTTTGAAATAGATTATTCCATAAATCGCCAGTCAGGCAGCAATGCTATTTATCCGGGAATTAATCTTTATAATTTTGTAGACAATCATGATGTGAATCGTATTGCAAGCACCCTTACAAATCCTGAACATATTTACAATGTATATACAATGCTTTACGCTATGCCGGGTATACCGTCAATATATTACGGAGGCGAATATGGAGTAAAGGGTGTTAAAGCAAATAATTCAGATGATAATTTAAGACCATGTCTGAATCTTGGCGATATGACTTCTGAAAATACTAAGCTTTATTCACATATTGTAAAGCTCGGAAGAATCTATAAAGCTTATCCTGCATTGAGAACAGGTAAATATCATACAATTATAATAAGAAATCAGCAAATGCTTTTCCTGAAAGAATTGAACGGTCAGCAGGTTTATGTAGCTCTTAATCTTGAGGACAGGGATTTTGATCTTAGCTTCGGTACTGATAAACCGGCGCTTGTTGATGTTCTCAGCGGAAACAGAGTAAATGTTGAAAATGGAAATGCATATATTAAAATGCCGCCGTTTTCATCAATGATAATAGTTGAAGATGCTATTGTAAATGAAGAACCGCAACCGATATATGAAGAAAAGCCGACAGAAACCGAAATTGTTATCGGAGGAAAATACCGTCATTATAAGGGCGGAGAATACGAATTGATATCAGTTGTAAAGCATAGTGAAACCTTAGAAGAGCTTGTAATTTATAAATCATTGTCTACAGGTGAGATGTGGGCCAGACCAAAAACACTTTTTATCGGATTAGTTGACGGTCAGTCAAGATATTCTTTAATATAATAAAAAAAGCGGTACATTTAAGTACCGCTTTTTTATTAGCGATTGTTGTTCTGCTGATTGTTCTGCTGGTTCTGTTGATTTTTCTGATTATTCTGCTGGTTGTTGTTCTGCTGGTTGTTCTGATTCTGATTGTTCTGATTGTTTTGGTTGTTCTGATTGCTCATGATTAATCTCCATTCTCCGCACGACATTCAAAAAGCTGCTTTAGCTTCCCGTGCGGAGGAATGGAAAAAGCATAAATGCGTTTTGAATCCGTAATATTTAAGCGGTGCATTTTCAACCGCATAAATATTATTGACATTAATCATAAAATCATTCAAGTTTAAAAAAATTTTTAATTATTTTTTAATTTTGTTTTGTTCATAAATTTTTCAGTGAAAACTACAAAACGCTTGTGAGTGCCGTCACCGATTAAACCTGCCTCATCTTCTGCCCAAACATGGAAGGTTATTTCACGGCCGTTTACTTCGGTCACTTCGGCAAATGCCTTTACTTTCATTCCTTCCGGAGTAGCAGAACTGTGGGTTATATTCAGCATAGTACCAACTGTTGTTTCATCGTTTTCCATACAATCGGCAACTGCGCCGGCAGCCGCCTTTTCCATTAATGCAGTCATCATCGGTGTTGCAAAGACCTCCAAAGATCCGCTGCCAACGGAAGCGGCAAAATTTTCTTTTGATACAATTGCTTCTGCGTTGGATTTCATTCCTATCTTAATTTCTTTCATATTAAAATTCCTTTCGGTTATTATAAATCGGACGTCCTTTTACAGACGTCCGTTGTGTATATTACTCCACTTCTTCAGCAGTTTTTCTAAGCTCTTCGGGAATTGCATTTGATGAAACAATATCACCTAAAATTCTGTCATAAGTAAGAATATCCAAATCTTCATCTCTTTCAACAGCAGCATTATAATTTGTTGAATAAACAGGTACAGTTTCCATTTTGTCCATCATTGCCTGAATAAAACTATCTCTCGGAGCATCAATAAGATTCATTAAAACATACGGAGCATAAAATGTTGAAAATTCTTCATCAGGCATATTGCTGTAGTCAAGATCATAATTGCTCCATACGATAAACGGCTGTTCGTAAAGAACGCCGCAGTTGTCGCCGTTCATACCAAGCTGATCATAAACACTGTTTTCACCTTTGAGTGAAGGATAATGATCGCCTATCATAAATACTACGGTAGGTTCGTCAATTTCCTTGAGATTATTGATAAACGCTTCAAAATCAGCACCTGTATGCTCTATCCACTGGAAGTAATTTCCCATTTCATCTTCGGGATTTTCGCCCTGATCATAAGGCTGATGATTCTGCATTGTAGTGGTATGCAGGAAAAGCGGTTCATCGGTTTCTTTAATAAGCTTTTCTACTTGGTTAAAAACTGTTTTATCTTCAATGTATGTACCGTAATATTCTATCGGTACTGTAAAGTCTTCATCGAAAATCAACTGATCAAAGCCGAAGTTTGCATAAACTCTTTCTCTGCTGTAGAACGAACCCATAAACGGATGTACATAAGCGGTTGAATAGCCCCAATCCTTATAATAAGACGCAATTGTAGGCTGTGCTCTGTCAAGAAGAAGTCTTTGCGGCATATTAGGATCGTTAAGTGATCTTACCGGCAGACCGAAATTAAGTTCAAATTCTGTTCTGACTGTCCAGCTGGCATAGGTTGGAACAATTGCCATACCTCTGTAGCCTTCTTCCGCAACGGCGTCAAATCCGGCGTATGTATCGCCGATATTAAGATCAAGCTGATCTTCAAAACGTCTGAAATCAGCAAAAGCTTCAGACATTATCATAATAACATTAGGTTTTTCCTTTGAAAATGATGTACTTTTATCATCAATATCAACATTCATCATAGCTGTTACAGTATCATCATTGTAATTTTCCGGTTCTTTCAATTGATTTGCAAGATTTTCAGATGCAGTCTGGCAGAAAAATGCAAGAAAACTGTTATTATCAAATTTTTCATTTAGTTTAAATGTATTGTCAGCTGAAGTTGTATCAAGATCAAATAATGAATATACCGGTTTTGAAACAGCCGGAATTGCAATAACGGAAACACATGCCCCCATGCAGGCAATTGACGGAGCAATTCTTCTTGAAATCTTCATTTTCATTTTCGGATTAAACCAAAAAACTGCCAAAAAGTAAGCAACAACAATAAGTACATATATAACAAGCATAGGAGTGATTTTTATATATGCAAAAGATGTTAAACTTTTTACACTTTTAATAAGCTTCATATCTGTCATTATCAAATGGTTGCCGTTTGTATTGAACTTAAACAATTCTGTGATACTAAGCGCCATATAAATAAATGATTGTGTGAGTACAGCAATCCACCCCTTTTTAAAAAGGAGAAGAAAACCATAAAATATCAATGATGCTATCATTATATTAAATAGAATAACTGATGGTCTGGACGCTGCAAATAAAATAAATTTGTAAGGATATTTTCCTTGATTTATTTCTGCCATACAAACTATGAATATCGGAAATAATACTGTTAGCAATAAATTTGTCATTTTATACTTTTCGGAATTTTCAGCCCTTTTAGCATTTAATTTTCCGAAAGCTGATTTGACTTTTAAAATTTTCTCTTTCATTTAGCCCCTCATTCTTTCTAAACTGAAATTTATTTTTGTTCCATAACATAATATATCACATTAAAATTTAAAGTTCAATAGAAATTTTTACTTTCAGTACTTTATTTTTCTTACTTCTACAACGAGGATAAATTTTAAATAAAATTTATATTTGTTTTTGTGTCTTTTAACAAATTATTAATATTTATTATTTTATGTTAAATGATAAATCCTCCGTTTACACCGAGAATCTGACCGGTAATAAATGAACTTTTTTCTGATGCAAGAAAAGATATTGCCTCGGCTATATCTTCCGGTTTGCCAAGACGTTCCAATGGAGTTTCGTTTTTTAAAGCTTCCATTGTTTCTTTACTGTATGAATTGTTCATATCAGTTAGAATAACTCCGGGAGCAATACAATTTACATTTATTCCGGAAGGACCTAACTCTTTGGCAAGTGCTTTTGTAAAACCAATTATTGCCGCCTTTGACGCAGAATAGTGAACCTCACAGGAAGCTCCGGTTTGTCCCCACATGGAAGAAATATTGATTATTTTACCGCTTTTTTCATTTATCATAAACGGCATAACACTTCTTGTACAGTTAAACGTACCCTGAACATTTATTTTCCATACAAGTTCTTCCTGTTCAGGAGTAATATACATAAAAAGTCCCGATACCGATATTCCGGCATTGTTTACTAATACGTCAATTCTTCCGGTTTTTTTAATAGTTTCTTTTATCATATTGTTAACGGCGGTTGAGTCGGATACATCTGCACAGATTGCAACTCCGCCTGTTTCGCAGGCAATCTTTTCAGCTTCCGCTTTATGTGTGTGATAATTTATTACGGGAATAAAACCGTTTTCCGCAAGCTTATAGGCTGCCGCTTTTCCTATTCCTTTTGAAGCGCCTGTTATTATTGCTGTTTTACTCATTTTTTCTCTCCCTGAATTTTTCTTTACAAATATAATAACACATTTATAAAAAAATGCAAGCACATATTGAATTAAGAAAGAAAATATGTTATTATATATGTATATTCATATTATGAAAATTGGTGATTGGAGACATTATGGAACAGGAAAAAATAGACAGAATAAACTTTCTGGCAAGAAAGTCCCGTAAAGAAGAACTGTCTTCTGAAGAAAAATGTGAGCAAGCTAAGCTGAGGCAGGAATACAGAGACAGTTTTGTCAGAAGTTTAACTTCTCAGCTTGATAATACATATATAGTTGAAAAAGACGGCTCAAAACACAAAGTTACAAGAAAAAACGGAGGTAATCACAATGAGTGAAGAAACAAGAAAAAAGCTGGTAATTTTACGTGCAGTACTTTGCGTATTGGTTATGGTAATAGTTATTCTTGGCTGGACCGGGGTTATTTCTAAAACTGTTGAAATAATCATATGTACCGTGGTTCTTGGTGTAATTACCGTATGGAACGGTGTTGAGGCAGTGCAAGCTAAACGAAAAGCCTTTGGGATTTTTAATTTTATTATGGCAGCTATAGTAGCGGCTCTTTGTATTGCAGGGTTATTTTTTGAATAGGTCAAATACTTTATGAAAACAGATTCTTTTATGACAGGAGGTATAAATGTCGATTGCTTTGCTGGCCGCAGCGGCTGTTATAATAATCTGTGTACTGGTAAACAGGGTTTCAAATAAAATAGGCGTACCTGTACTTATCGCCTTTATCGGACTGGGAATGCTGTTTGGGTCTGATGGTATTCTGAAAATTCCATTTGAAAATTATGACTTTTCGGAAAAAATCTGCACAGTTGCACTTATTTTCATTATGTTTTACGGCGGTTTCGGTACGAGATGGAGTGAAGCTAAGCCTGTAGCGGCAAAGTCAATAGTCATGTCAACTGTCGGAGTTGCCGCAACTGCCGGATTGACTGGTGCATTCTGTTATTTTATTCTGAAATTTCCGCTGTGGGAAAGTATGCTGACAGGTTCGGTAATAAGCTCTACAGATGCGGCGTCGGTATTTTCTATACTGCGTTCAAAAAAGCTTGGTCTTAAAGAAAATACGGCTTCCTTGCTTGAAATGGAAAGCGGAAGCAACGATCCGTGTTCATATATGCTGACTGCGATTATACTTTCGATTATGGGTGGCAAAATCAGCGGCGGAGCTATTTTATATCTGATATTTGCCCAATTTGCGTATGGTTTGATTTTCGGTTTTGTTATTGCGGTCGGAGCAAAATTAGTGCTGCAGCATTTTAAATTTTCTACTGAGGGATTTGATGCCGCTTTTGTTCTTGCTGTTGCCGTTCTTGCCTATGCACTACCATCGGCAGTGGGAGGCAACGGTTACCTTAGTACATATATAGTCGGGATTATTTTGGGTAATTCCGATATAAAAAATAAAAAGTCCATGGTTCATTTCTTTGACGGTTTGACAGGACTTATGCAGATGCTTATTTTCTTCCTTTTGGGACTGCTTTCTTTTCCTTCGGCGCTTCCGAAGGTATTTCCGTCGGCACTGGCTATTTCTCTTTTCCTTATGCTGATAGCAAGACCGGTTGTTACTTTTGCAATATTGACTCCTATGAGGTGCAGTATAAAACAGTCATTGCTTGTATCATGGTCAGGATTAAGAGGAGCGGCTTCAATTGTTTTTGCCATTATGGCTGCGGTTACGGCAAAAAAATTAAATAATGACATTTTTCATATTGTATTCTGTATTGTATTAATTTCCATATTGCTTCAGGGTACGCTTATACCGTTTATGGCAAGAATATTCGGCATGGTAGACAATAATTCCAACGTTTTGAAAACGTTTAATGACTATGTTGAAGAGCTTGATATTCAGTTTATTAAGCTTACAGTTCAGGGTGAACATCCGTGGAAGGACAAACGAATCAGAGAGCTTTCAATTCCCTGGGATTTGCTTTTTGTACTTATCATTCGGGGAGATAAAAGTATTATTCCAAATGGAAAAACCAAGATCAAAGAGGGGGATATTGTAGTAGTTAGCGCACCGGAATATCATGGTAACGGAGAAATACAGTTTACAGAATATAAGATAACTTCCGGAAATAAGTGGATAGGTCAAAAAATTTCAGACTTTGCAAAGGTTTCCAGTAATCTTGTTATTCTTATTAAAAGAGGACAGGAGGTTGTTATTCCCCGCGGTCCTACTGATATTGAGGAGAATGATGTTCTTGTTCTTCATGTTCCGGAAAAAATTGACATTACAAAAACAAAAAAGAACTGAATTTTCAGTTCTTTTAGGCTGAGGAAATAGTCTTTTTAGTGAGAAAAAAATAATTTAAAAGTTTAGGTCAAGCCTTTTCAAAGGCTTGCGGATTCCAAAGGCAGAGCCTTTGGTCACTCTCCGCAGAGAGTGAAATTCCCAAAACGAGGCGCTCCGCAAGGGGTGAGCCGTAAAGAAAACAGTCCTGTGGACTGTTTTTAGGCGAGGGGACGCCCTGCAAGAGAGGGCGTCCCCTATTATAATTAATTGATTTTTTCAACAGACTGAAAGTCCAATACTTTCAGTCTGTTTCTGTTTAAATATTTTTCTGATAAATAAGCATTAATCCGTTTAAAAGCAGTTCATCATCGGTAATAATATTATTTGTACAGTGGGGAACAATGCTTTCGGCTAAACCGCCTGTTGCTATTACTGTCGGTTTATATCCCAATTCTTTTTCGATACGGCAGATCATCCCGTCAATGCATGCGGCAGTACCGTAAACAGCGCCGCTTTTCATACAGTCGGCAGTATTTTTTCCGATGATTTTTTTCGGAGCTTCTATTGCTACATTCTGAAGAAGTGAGGTATTTTTAGTTAATGCTTCATGAGCAGTGTTAACACCTGGCATTATTATACCGCCTATATAATTGCTGTTTTTATCAATAACCGATACGGTTGTTGCTGTACCCAAATCAAATATTAGCAGCGGCGCACCGTAATAGTGTATGCCGGCAACTGCACCTACAACAAGATCTGCGCCAAGCTGAGCAGGATTATCAATTACAATACTCAGTCCGGTTTTTATTCCCGGACCTACAACCATAACCCTTTTGCCTATAATTTTTTCAGCGGCAGATTTTACATTACCCGTAACGGAAGGTACAACTGACGCTATTATTGCACCTTCAATATCATTTTCATTAATATTGTATATTTCAAGAATGTTTTTAAACAAAATAGCAAATTCAAGTGCTGTTCGGTTGTTGAATGTAGATAATCTTTCAACAAAATTGATTTTTCCGTTTTTACCGCAGCCTATAACAATATTTGTATTTCCGATATCTATTGAAAGAATCATTTTAATCTCCGTTTCGTAATTTAATTATTTTTAGAATGAATTGCTGCATTCATGTCATATTTATATATTTCCTCACAAAATCGGAAACATTCAATAGTCTCAATTATACAAGTAATATGATTATTTGTCAAGTAAAAAAATATAATGTTTTATTGTTAAAATTATAAGTTTACATTATTTTCTTGTAATTTTTTTCAAAAAGTCTTGACAATTTATCTTTTTTTTGTTATAATATTCACAGTAGTTGGTTTGTACTGGAGATATTGAAAGCTATTCGGGAGAAATTAACATGCGTTATTCAAAACAACGAGAGCTTATTCTGAATACCGTTTTGAACAATAGAGTTCATCCTACTGCTGATTTCGTTTATAATTTTCTCAGGGAAGATAATCCGGGGTTGAGTTTGGGGACAGTTTACCGTAATCTTAATTTTCTTGCCGAAAATAATATGCTAAAAAAAATCAGCGTTCCTAACGGTTCGGATTGTTTTGACGGCACTCTTACTGATCATCAGCATTTGGTTTGTGTGAAATGCGGAGAAGTAAGTGATATATGTATACCTGAGTTAATCAATATCGAAAAAAGTATTTTTGATAAAACAGGATTCAGTATAAATACTTCTTCTCTTGCATTTGAAGGTATTTGCGGAAAATGCAAGAAAAAATAATGATTTTTACGTTTTCACATATAGATACTTGTTTAAATACGGTATCTTCATTGTTTTTTTCTTTCTCTATACCACACAAACAAAAAAGCGTCTTTATAGGCGCTTTTTTGTTTGTGTAAATAAAAGGTATGAATTAAATTCATACCTTTTAATAAGTTTTAGATTTCTACCTTACCAATATGCCAAATATTTTCAGCATAATCATTAATAGTTCTGTCAGAACTAAATTTGCCGGCATTACACATATTGAGCCACATTTTTTTACCGATAAGCTTCTTATTTCCGAAATCGCCTATACATTTCAGCTTGACGTCAATATAATTTTCTAAGTCGCCCAGCAGATAATAATTATCCGGAGAATGCCATGACGCTCCGTCTGTTAGGGAGAAGTAAAGCTCTCTGAAATAACCGGTACCATCGTCAGAAACAGTACCGTCAATAAGGGTCTGTACAACCTGTCTGATTCTAGGGTTTTCAGAAAGAATTTTACGGCTGTTATATTCTGGCATAATTTCTTTAAGTTCTTCAACTCTTGCACCGAAAATGTAATTATTTTCTTCTCCGGCTTCCTGAACAATTTCAATATTAGCTCCGTCATATGTTCCGAGAGTAACCGCACCGTTGAGCATAAGCTTCATATTTCCCGTACCGGAAGCTTCTGTACCGGCTGTGGAGATCTGTTCGGAAACGTCTGCTGCCGGGATAAGCTTTTCAGCGTACGATACATTATAGTTTGAAACAAAAACAACCTTGACATATCTGCTGACTTCTTCATCGTTATCCACAAGCTTGGCAATTTCGTTGATAAATTTAATGATTCCTTTGGCTCTGCGATAACCAGGAGCGGACTTTGCGCCGAAAATAAATGTAACGGGATTCATATTTATAATTTCTCCGGATTTAATACCAAAGTAAATATAAAGAATTGAAAAAGCGTTCAGCAGCTGACGTTTATATTCGTGAAGTCTTTTAATCTGAATGTCAAATATCGAATGCGGGTCTATTGTAATTCCTTCGGTTTTTTGAATATAGTCTGCAAGAGCTTTTTTATTATTCCTTTTGATATTCATAAAGCGGTTTATTACTTCCTCGTCCTCGGCATATCCGGAGAGCTTTTTAAGTTCGTCAAGATTTGTAATCCATTTGTCCGATCCCAAAAGCTCTGTTATAAGTTTTGAAAGCTCTCTGTTGCATAAAGCCAGCCAGCGTCGCTGGGTAATTCCGTTCGTTTTGTTTTGGAATCGTTCCGGATAAAGCTTATACCAATCTGCGAGAACGGTATCCTTTAGGATTTCAGTATGTATTTCTGCAACACCGTTAACATAAGAAGAACAATAAACTGCCATATCAGCCATATTTACAAGACCGTTTCTTACGATTTTGATTTTTTCAATTTCTTCGGAAGTTTTTTTCTTTGCGAACATTTCTGAAATAAGCTTTTCGTTTATTTGAAGAATTATTGAGTAAACTTCCGGTAAAAGTTCTTCAACCAGTCCGCATTCCCATTTTTCAAGGGCTTCAGGCATTACAGTATGATTAGTATAGTTAAAGACTTTTTTGGCAATAGCAAATGCTTTTTCAAAATCAATACCGCTGTTTACAAGGATTCTGATAAATTCCGGTATTGAAATAACCGGATGGGTATCGTTTAACTGAATTGTGATGCTGTCTGAAATATTATCAAGACTTCCGAAACGGTCGAAATGCTTTTTAGTAATGTCCTGCAAAGAAGCGCTGCAAAAGAAATACTGTTGTTTCAGTCGGAGCTTTTTGCCTTCTCTGGTATCGTCGTTTGGATAAAGTACTCTTGAAATATCCTCTGCGGAGTTCTTTTCAAGACTTGCCTCTGTATATTTCTGCTGATTAAACAGATTAAAATCAAATTCGTTTACAGCCTCCGACTGCCAAAGTCTTAGTGTACTTACATGATTTGTTTTGCAGCCGAAAATCGGCATATCATAAGGGACTGCTTTGACGGTCTGACCGTTGAATTTTACTTCAACAGTTTCTTCGTCGTGCCTTACAGACCACGGATCACCGTACTTAATCCAATTATCGGCAGTTTCGGTTTGAAAACCGTTTTCGATTCCCTGCTTGAACAGACCGTATTTATATCTGATTCCGTAGCCGTCCAGAGGAAGGTCAAGTGACGCTGCACTGTCAAGAAAACATGCAGCAAGACGTCCTAAGCCGCCGTTACCGAGAGCAGCGTCCTCGATTTCTTCAAGTTCAGAAAGACTTTTTCCCATTTCATTGAGAATCGATTCGGTTTCATCATAAATTCCAAGGCAAAGAAGATTATTAAAAACAGCTCTGCCGACTAAAAATTCCATTGAAAAATAACATGCTCTTCTGCTGTTATGATGTGCGGTTTTGGATTTATTCCAATTTTCCGCCGCATACTTCATTACCGTGCTTCCAAGGGCGTTGTGTATTTCCTGAGGGGTAGTACAGCCTTGAAGAGCAGCTTTCAGTTTTTCTTTATATTGTTCCATTTAAAGTTCTCCTTTAAAACTATTATCTGTTATACATTTTATTCAGTTTCAATATACGTTTTGCCAGTTTGTCGGTGAAATCATCCTCCGAGGTTCTAAACTGCCAGTTATTTCCCAAAGTTGACGGAGTATTCATGCGGGCAGAAGAGTCGGAATTAAGAAAATCCTGCATTTGTGCAATAGCTGTTTGTGCAACGCTTGCCCATGTCTGTTTTATTATACTTTTGGGAATATCTTTTTTCTTTTTTACACCAAGATATGCCATACAGTATTTAAGCGTATCCGATGACTGTGAATTTACCCATCCTTTAAGGGTTTCATTGTCATGAGTTCCCGTATAGGCTACGCAGTTGGAAGATGTGAAATTGTGGGGCAAATGTTCGTTAGTACTGTCCTCACCGAAAGCAAACTGTAAAATCTTCATTCCGGGGTATCCTACATCGGCAAGCATTTTGTAAACGTCCTCGGTGATAAAGCCCAAATCCTCGGCAATGATGTTAAGTTTTCCCAATGCCTTTTCGGCAGCCTTGAAAAGCTCTGCCCCCGGGCCTTTCCTCCATTCTCCGTTTTCTGCGGTTTCATCGCCGTAAGGAACAGCATAGTAGCTTTCAAATCCTCTGAAATGGTCTATTCTTACTGTATCGTAAATAGACGCTGAAAATTTGAGTCTGTCTACCCACCATTTATAACCGGTTTTTTTATGATATTCCCAGTCATACAAAGGATTTCCCCAAAGCTGGCCGGTTACGGCAAAATCGTCTGGAGGGCATCCGGCAACGTCTTTAGGTTTTTTATGCTTGTCAAATTGGAAAAGCTCCGGAGATACCCATGCTTCAACGCTGTCATAAGAAACATATATAGGCATGTCCCCGATAATTTCCACACCTTTGTCATTAGCATATTTTTTTAGATTACTCCATTGTCTGAAAAATTTATATTGAATAAATTTAAAAAATTCTGTTTCCTTTTCAAGATCTTCGGAAACCTTTTTCAGCGCGTTACTGTCTCTCATTGCCAGTTTCTTATCCCATTCATACCAAGGCTTACCGTTATGTTTGAACTTAAGAGCCATAAACAATGCATAATCATCAAGCCAAGAGCTGTTTTTTTCAACAAAAGTCTTGTATCTTTTGGAGATGTCTCTTTTATAAGTTTTATAAGCTTGTCTTAAAACTTTAAAACAATTATTGTAGATTATACTGTAATTTACCTGATGTTCATTATCCTGCCATTTTATATCCTCATAATCGGATTTTTTTATAAGTCCTTCACGTTTGAGTGTTTCAAAGTCAATAAAATACGGATTTCCGGCATATACTGAAAATGATTGATACGGCGAATCACCGTAGCTTGTAGGAGATAGGGGAAGAATTTGCCAGCACTTTACTCCCGCACTGACAAGAAAATCCACAAAGTCGTAGGCGGATTTACCCATTTTTCCTATACCGTATTTTGAAGGAAGGCTGGATATATGCATTAAAATACCGCTTTTTCTCATAAATTTCTCTCCGTTCTGCCGTATTGTGTGTACGGCTTTTTTGATTTATATTGCATAATTATGTTTTGTAAAATACATAATAAAAACATAGAGGAGGTGACCCTTTTGAAAAATATCGGAGTCAGAATGCTGGTTTTTTTAACCGGATGTTTTGTATACAGTTTACT
The DNA here is from genome assembly GCA_949745795.1 of uncultured Oscillospiraceae bacterium. Lineage (GTDB taxonomy): Bacteria > Bacillota > Clostridia > Oscillospirales > Ruminococcaceae > Porcipelethomonas. The sequence goes on from CATKAZ010000074.1 coordinate 35,251, forward strand.
TGAAATATCCTCCAGAGGATTTACACACTGGACAATGACCCTTACAGGCGGGTTGATCCTAACCATACTATATGAGATGCATATTCAGCTTACAGATACGCCTTTGTGGCAAAAATGCCTGTTAGGTTCGGTTATTATAACCTCCGTAGAATTTACGGTAGGAGTTGTTGTGAACATTATACTGCGCTGGAACGTATGGGATTATTCGGATATGCCTTTTAATGTGCTGGGTCAAATATGCCTGCCGTTTACGGTTCTGTGGTTTTTTCTCTGTATACCTGCATATTATGTTTGCAAAACCATCAGCAAACGATTAGCAGTTGAAAATTAACAAAATGTTCATATACATTTTTATTATAGCACTAATCGGGCATATTTATCAAGTATCTTGAGGTAATTTTTATTTATTACAAATTACAGTAAATTTTTATTGTTTATTATGTATTTTTACAATTTTACGGAATATTAGAAAAAAACGGCGATTTCTCTTGAAATGCCGTTTTTTTTCTGATATAATAATAAGTGTATGTATAAGAACCTGTTCTGAAGCGTACCTAAACTTATTGAAAAGAGGAAAAGAAATGCCTGCTAATATTGTTGTCGGAACTCAGTGGGGCGATGAAGGCAAGGGAAAAATTATAGACATTCTTGCTTCACGTGCTGATGTTGTAGTTCGTTCTCAGGGCGGTAACAACGCCGGTCATACTGTTGTAAACAACGGTGAAACATACAAACTTCACCTAATTCCTTCCGGAATCCTTTATCCGGACAAGCTCTGCCTTATCGGAGCCGGAGTAGTTCTTGATCCGAAAGACTTTACCGGTGAGCTTAGATCTCTCCATGAAAGAGGAATTTCCACCGATAATTTGAAAATAGATCCGAGAGCTCATGTTGTAATGCCTTGGCATATTATTCTTGACGGTCTTTCTGAACAGTTCAGAGGAAATTCGGATATCGGTACTACTAAAAGAGGTATCGGTCCTACATATATGGATAAATATGAACGCTGCGGAATCAGAATTTATGATCTGGTTCATCCTGAGGTATTTGCTGAAAAGGTAAGATCTACAGGAAAGCTGAAAAATAAAATTATAACAGAGGTTTACGGCGGAGAAGCCGTTGACATAGAAGCTGTTATTAAGGAATATAATGAATACGGCAAGATTCTTGCACCTTTTGTCGATGATGTTTCCGTATTGACATTTGACGCTGAAAAGGCCGGAAAAACTATAATGTTTGAGGGAGCACAGGCTACATTGCTGGATATTGATTTCGGTACATATCCTTATGTTACTTCTTCTCATCCGCTGTCTGCCGGTGTTTGTGTGGGTACTGGTGTAGGTCCGAGAATGATCTCGAATATTATCGGTGTGGCAAAGGCTTATACTACCAGAGTTGGTAAGGGACCTTTTCCAACAGAATTAGATGATGAAATCGGTGATAAAATAAGAACAGTCGGCGGAGAATTCGGTACAACCACAGGCAGACCGAGAAGAACCGGCTGGTTTGACGCTGTTATTGTTAAGCATTCGGTAAGAGTGAACGGTCTTGACGGACTTGCTATTAACAAGCTGGATACTCTTTGCGGATTGGGTACTTTAAAAATCTGCGTAGGTTATAAAATGCCGGACGGAAGTATTATTAATAATTTCCCTCCAACGCTTGAAGAACTTGCAGGCTGTGAGCCGATTTACGAAGAAGCTGAGGGCTTTACGGAAGATATTACAGAGTGCAGAACATTTGAGGAACTTCCCGTAAACTGCCGTAAGTATATAGAACGTCTGGAAGAGCTTTGCGGCTGCCGAATCGCAATGATAGGCGTAGGTCCTGACAGAAGCCAGATTATTGAAAGATAAGATAAAATTAATAAAAATAACCCGGGAAAAATTTCCGGGTTATTTTTATGGAAATGTTATGCGGTTTAGACTCTTTCCTTAATAGCAGATTTTGCCTTATTTACAATTACTTTGTCATTTTCATATGTTAAAATGTTGACGGCATAACCTACATCAACCCATCTGATTTCGGAAATCTCCTCTTCTTGTGGGACAAAATCAAAGTTTTTTGCTTTTGCAAGAAAATACACAACAATTTTATGTGTATCTTTTTTGGGAGAATACGAAACGGTTTCCCGAAAAGTGGGGTCAAGAATCACATCAATACCGGTTTCCTCTTTTATTTCCCTTTGAGCAGTTTCAAGCTCGGTTTCATTGCCTTCTACATGACCCTTGGGAAATGACCAGTGACCGCTGTTTACATGCTTTATAAGCAGGATTTCTGTGTTTCCGTGGGATTTTCGATATACTATAGCACCACAGGATTTCTCATGAAGCATTTTAAATATCCTTTCCAAATATTTTAATTATTGTTAACATTATACCACACTTTTTCGGCTTTGTCCACAACCTTTCATCAATAATTATTTGACTATCTGTCAAATTTGATATATAATAATAATTAATACTTTATATTATATATGAGGAGGCATAAGATGGAAAATTTTCAAAATGAATCAAAAACCGATTTTTTATATTCTGATGCGGATTGTTCACGTAGCAGCGTTGAACCCATAAACCCTCAAAATCCTTTTAAAAATCCCACAGAAAATCCGGAATATAACGGAGATTATGGAGCAATTGTTCCTCAAATTGCAATTGAAGGCTGTGAAATTCCTCATTTACCCGGAAAAGCAGAAAAAAAGAAAATACGTTACTTTTACAATATTGCAGGAGGGGGAATTCTTTTTCATCTGATAACATCGGTTATACTTGCAAATATTTTGACTTTTGCGGCTATGGCGGTTTTGATGATGATAAACGGAATTGGCTTATCGGATATGATATCGGGAGAAGGGGTAAAAATTTCCGAATACATAAACGGATCTTCTATAGCATCCGGTATTACTCTTTTAAGTTATCTGACCGCTAATCTGATAACCTTTTTTATTGGCTGCAAATTTGCGGATATAGAAGTCAAATCATTATTTAAGACTGAAAAGCTTACGGGAACATTAGTTATTCAGTATATTTTTGCGGGACTTTTTATTCAGAGGATTGCCGGTATAACAGTAGCTCTGCTGGAAAATCTTATGACTCAAGGCGATCTTACGGCAAATTCAGATATTGTTAAGTATTCCGATCCCAAAGCGTTAATAATTTCGGCATGCTATGCATGTATTGTTGCGCCTGTTACTGAAGAATTACTTTACCGTGGGTTTATTATGAAAACCTTTTCAAAAGTAAGTCAGCGGTTTGGTATTTTTGCCAGCGCTTTTTTCTTCGGTATTATGCACGGAAATGTTGCTCAGTTTGTACTGGCTTTTCTGGTAGGAGTTTTTATGGGGTATCTTGATGTTAAGCACAATTCTCTGATTCCTTCAATATGTGTACATTTTGCTGTCAATCTTATGTCTTCCGTTTCCGGATTACTGTTAAATTATATTGAAAACGATTCGGCGGAATATTTAATTTTCAGCTTGCTGATGTTCATAATAATTTTTATCGGACTGGTTATGTTTATTACGTTTTGCCGTAAAAATAAGCTGCCTAAATCCAATATTCATCAGCAATTCAGATGCTTAAATATAGCATTGACTTCTCCGGTTGTTGTTATTGCCGCTGCCGTATATTTTGTTATTTTACTGATTACAACGTTTTTATAATTAATAAATATGAAAAGCCCCGCTTATTAGCGAGGCTTTTTAGTTTAAAGAATAAATCCTTCTGATCTTAACCTGTCAATAGCGTCTCCAAGTACTGCGGCATTTGTACTTGAAACTGAATGAAGAAGATAAATTCCTCCTCCGTGTGCCGATGAAACTATACGCTCTAGTGCTTGTCCCGGATCGGGCTGATCATCTGTTTTCCAGTCAACGTATGCAAAGCTCCACATTAAAGTTTTATATCCCATTTTACTGCATTCTGACAGTGATTCTTCAGAAAATTCTCCGCATGGAGGACGCAGATACTGCATTTCATATCCGTATTTTTCTGCTACAAATTCATGAAGACTCATGACTTCTTCTTTTAGTTCTTCGGTATTAAGTTCAGGCATAGAAGCATGAGTCATACCGTGATTACCCAGAACATGTCCTTCGTCTATCATTCTTTTAACTAGTACGTCTTCTTTTTTGGCATAATCTCCTGTTAAAAAGAATATTGCTTTAACGTTTTTTTCTTTTAATACGTCTAAAATCGGAGCTGTATATCCGTTTTCATATCCTTGGTCAAAAGTAAGAATTATTCTTTTTTTATCGTTTGTCAATGCATATGCGTCAAATTGATTGTACTGTGAATTGAAGTCTGCTGCCCCGATAGGACAGTTTTGACTGTCAGTTTGTGTTCCCTGTCCATATCCATGCTTTTCACGGTTTGCAGCATTAACATGCTGTAATGGTATTAGGGTTAATATCAGGGCAGCTGTTATTAAAGTTTTTTTTACTTTCATTCTGCTACCTCATTACCGCTTTTTAAGGCGGTAATAGTATTATAGACTGTATTTTATATTATATGAAAGGAATTTTTTTGAAACTATTATTTTATTGTATTTTGCTTTATCATGATTTGTATTATTGCTGTCAGCAGTTCTTTTTGCTGTACTGTCAGTTTGAAGTAGTCGTTTAAAAGCTTCTTTTCTTCACGTTTTTCACATGGAATATAATCAAGAATATAATCTATTGATACGCCAAAGATTTCAGCAATGTTTTTTAATGTTGTACAGTCAGGTTCATGCTTGTTTTTAATATATCCGTTAAGTGTTGTCGGCGCTATCTGAAGTTTTATTGCAAGTTCACGCTGGGACATGTTATTTTTATCAAGCAGGTTTAAAATCGTATTTCCAATGTTCATTTTAGTCACCTCATACACATTATAGAATATGAAATAATTAAAAAAAGATAAATGCGATAATCTAGAATTACATATTGACTAATTCGAGTAAATAGTATATAATTTGTATATATTCTATATGTAACAGGGTGATTTAATGTATTATTATACGCTTTTATTTAGATATATACCGTTTGATGATGCAATTTTAAAAAATATTTCGATTGTAAATTTATTTGAGCGGTTTGGATTTATAGTAAAAACAGTGTGTACAAGTTTCAATACAGAGAATGCAAAATGCAGTGAAAAGGATTTTATTTACTTTATATTATTAAGTATTTTATACATTTTATTGATTTTTGTTATATGTTGTTATGCAAAAAGGCATTGGAATAAAATGTAAATAGGCTAATGCTTAAAATAAATTACTTTTCTAAATTTCTTACATAGTGAAACAGATACTGCTGAGCAATCCCTTCCATTTCCTTAGTGCATTCGGGCAGACCGTCAGGATAATATGACTCCATAACACGTTTTATCCATACGTCTACAGGGAATGCGTCACATCGGTGCATTCCGAATAAAAGTACGCATTCTGCAACTTTTGGACCTACGCCTTTAATAGTCATAAGCGTTTTTCTTGCTTCATCAATGGGCATTTTTTTAATTTCTTTTAAATTTATTTTACCTGAAGCTGTTTTGCAGGCGGCGTCTAATAAATATTTGGCACGAAACCCGGAACGCAGAAATGCTAAGCTTTCCACTGATTCCCGTGCCATTTCATCAGGTGAAGGAAAATGTCCGTAATATTCGCACAGTCTTGAAATTATTGCTTTTATCCGTGGTATATTATTATTTTGTGAAATAATAAATGAACAAAGACATTCCCAACTGTCTTGTTTAAGAAGTCTTATTCCTCCTGCAAATTCGCACGCCTTTTTTAAAGTTTCATCTGATGAAAGCTTGATTTTAATTTCGCAGTAGTCCTTTTTTAAATCAAAGTAATCAGTCCAGATATTTTCAAAGTCTTCTTTTGTGGTATCATGAAAAATAAATTTTTCTCCGTCATGGGAAATTGTTAACGGTTTATCTACAAAAAATCCTTTATATGTACATTTATAATCAGATTCTGATTTTTCCCATCTAAAAGCCTGACCGCAATCAAGTGTTTCATCAAGATCAAAGTCCGGCTGTATAAGTTCTATATTATTTCCGTTTTCTTTATAATTTATCATTATTTTCACCTCAAATTTATTATACATTATAGTAATAGAAAAATCAACAGTTGACATTTTTCATATAAAACTATATAATTTAAATATATAATAATGAAACGGGGACTGTTATGAAAAAATTAATTTGTGCAGCCTTACTGTGCTTAATTACAGCCGCATTTGTGGGCTGTAATGAAATAAAAGAAACAAATGCGTCGGTTTCGGAATCCGATTCTGAAAAACAGAATGACAATTCCTCAGATGAATCATCTGAGGAAGACCTTAGACCTCGTGACAGGCAAATCAATACCGATAAGGACTTCGTTTTTGACGATGCAGGTGTTTTAAGTGCAGATGAATTGAAAAGTTTAAATACATATACGGCATGGCTTGCGAAAACATTTAAAATTAATGCGGCGGTGGTTATTACCGATAATATCGGAGATAAAGAACCTGATAAATATGCAGAAGAATATTACAGTGATTTGTACAGCGGCGACGGTTTTTTGTTTCTGCTGAACAATGATACAAATACAGATTATATTTATCGTAAGGGTTTTCCTTCAAAGCTTATAACCGATGATGATATAGAAATGCTTTTTTCGGAAATTTCTCCGCAGCTTGTAATGGGAGATTATATGTCTGCGGCTAAGCATGTTTTAGAAACTGCCGAGAAAAAGCTTCCGGAATATATTACTGATACAAGCGGTATTCTTACAAAGGAAGAAATAACTGAGTTAAACGGAAAATTAAAAGAAGCGGCAGGGGAGAATGGGCTTAATGTTTATTTGGTAAATGATACCGGAGAGCAGTCTATTAAAGAATATTCCAATGAAAAATTTGTTGATTATTATGCGGCAAGTTCTAATAGTAACGCTATGGTGGTTATAAATACTGCAAACGGTGACTGCTTTGTGTGTACTTCGGGTTCTATGGAATATATTTCCGACAGTCAGGAGGATATACAAAAAGCAGTAAAATCCTGTATCAAAGAATCAGACGGTAAAAAAATACTTGATTGTATGTCTGCGGTAGATAAGATTTTGACATTTATACAGTAAATTTTTGATATTTTTTTACTGTTTTTCATTGCTTTTTTTTCTGTTATGAGTTATAATATTAATATTGATATTTTTTAAAAACATTTAGGAGGACGAAAAATGTTAGTATCAGCTAAAGAAATGCTCAATAAGGCAAGAGAAGGAAAATATGCAGTTGGTCAGTTCAATATAAATAATCTTGAATGGACTAAAGCTATTCTTCTTACAGCTCAGGAAAATAATTCACCTGTTATCTTAGGTGTTTCCGAGGGTGCCGGAAAATATATGTGCGGCTATAAGACAGTAGTTGGCATGGTAAACGGTATGCTTGAAGAACTGAACATTACAGTTCCTGTTGCTCTTCACCTTGATCACGGTTCATTTGAAGGCGCTAAGGCTTGTATCGATGCCGGTTTCTCTTCAGTTATGTTTGATGGTTCACACTATGCAATTGAAGAAAATATTGCTAAGACTACTGAATTAGTGGGTATCTGCAATGAACTGGGTCTTTCACTGGAAGCTGAAGTGGGTTCTATCGGCGGCGAAGAAGACGGCGTTGTAGGCGCAGGTGAATGTGCTGACCCTGACGAATGCAAGGCTATTGCTGATCTGGGCGTTACTATGCTTGCGGCAGGTATCGGTAATATTCATGGTAAATATCCTGAAAACTGGGCAGGTCTTTCATTTGAAACTCTTGCTGCTGTTAAGGAGAAGGTTGGCGATATGCCTTTAGTACTTCACGGCGGTACAGGCATTCCGGAAGACATGATCAAGAAGGCTATTTCTCTTGGCGTAGCTAAGATCAACGTTAATACAGAATGTCAGCTTTCATTCCAGGAAGCTACAAGAAAGTACATTGAAGAAGGTAAGGATCAGCAGGGTAAGGGCTTTGATCCTAGAAAGCTTCTTGCACCTGGTTTTGAAGCAATCAAAGCAACAGTTAAGGAAAAAATGGAACTCTTCGGTTCAATCGGTAAGGCTTGATTTGAACATAATAATGTATTTTAAATGCCCGTCTTTTTAGACGGGCATTTTTATATTATGATGTATAATCTTCAATCAATGTGGCAAGTTTAATTTCATCTTCTGCAAAAATTCCGTACGAGAGTAATTTTTTATCATAGTCGGTCATAACATTGATACTGACACCAAGCATTCTGTAAGGCGTATTGCTTTCTCCTCTGAATACCGCAAGTTCGCCGTTATATTCTTTTAAATAATATCCGATGACAGCGGGCTGGGTTTCGGTTACAGAAGTTTCTGCCATCTGTTCTGCACGAATTCTTTGATTTTTAATACTATTTGAAATAGTAATTATAATTATTATGGCTGAAACTGCCATTCCTGCAAGCAAAACTGCTAATGTAACCCGTCTGCTCATTTAAAATTCCTCCATTTTATGGTGTTTAACTTATTATTGACCAAAATTTTTATAATATACCATCTATTTTTCAAAAAAACGCTTAACACTTTGCTGAAAATGTGCTATAATATAAAAGTATAAGCATCTGTATTTATACATAGAGAAAAAAGACTTGCTTATATATTACAAAATTATACAGAGGTATTACAAAATGGCTGATAACAAAAATAATAGAAACGGTTCGGAAAATTATAGGGAAAATACGGGTCGCAGCAGAGCCGGTGAGTCTGCAAACCGATCCGGAAAAAATAACGGAAGAAGAACCTCTCCGTCCGCTTATACCAAAAAAGACGGAAGTCACAAGCAAACATCGGTAAATAAGGGGACAGCAGCTCATACCGGTAAAGCTTCCGCTCCTAACGTACGTAGAAAGAAAGAAGCAGAAACAACCGGAAATGTTAGGAGAACTGCACCGCAGAATGCCAGGCAGGCAGTAAGAAAAAAACCGGAAAATCCTAAAATGAAAATAGCAAAGAAAATTGCGGCAGTTCTGGGAACAACTTTGCTTTCGATTTTCTTGGTAGTTGTTATTACAGGAACTATTGTTGCAACTGCTATGACTGTTTATGTTCTGGAATTTATGGACGAATCTACCGATGTTACAATGAAGGAATTGGAAAACAGTGCAAATACGATAGTTTATGCTAATGACGGTGATAAACTGGTTCAGCTTTATGCAGTAAAGAGCGAGGTACAGCGTATTCCGGTAGATATTGAGAAAATTCCTCAGCATGTTAGGGATGCCTTCGTATGTGTTGAAGATGAACGTTTTTACTCTCATGAAGGTGTTGACTATAAGCGTACATTTGCAGCGTTTGCTAATATGTTCATGCATATTTATGATACTAAGCAGGGCGGTTCTACTATTACTCAGCAGCTTATTAAGAATTTGACCGGTGATGATGATCCCAGTCCGGAGAGAAAAATAAGAGAAATTTTCAGAGCTATGCAGTTTGAAAAAAAATATTCTAAAGATGAAATACTTGAAAACTATTTGAATTATATTGGTTTCGGCGGGCCTACAAACGGTATTCAGCTGGCTTCGATAAAGTATTTCGGAAAGGATGTTTCTGAGCTTTCTATTGCAGAAGCGGCAAGTCTTGCGGCAATTCCGAAAAGTCCGGAAACTATTAATCCTTTTGCAGAATATAAAGATGAAAACGGTGAATGGATAAATACCGGTAAGGAGGCTAACAGAGACCGTCAGGAAAGCGTTCTTTATCGCATGTACGAAAACGGCGCTATTTCTTATGACCAGTATCAGGAAGCGCTTAATGAAAAATTAATTTTTACCGATTCTGAGGAGTATAAAAAAGCTCACCCGGAAGCGGATGTTGATAATCTTATTGATGAACAGAAGGCTACTTCTTGGGTTGTGGATACTGCTATAAAAGAATATGCCGCAGTATTGATGGACGAATATGGTATTGATGAGGACGAAGCTATCGTTAGAATTAACAGAGGCGGTTACCAGATTTATACTACAGTTGATATGGAAATGCAAAGACATGTAGAAGAAAAATACAGTGATCTTAACAATCTTATGGATGCCGAATCTAACAGTACCTGGATAGATGAAGATGACGACGGTGAGTATGAGCAGATTTTCCCTGAATCTGCATTTATAGCAATGGATTATAATGGTAATATTTTAAGTGTTGTAGGCGGAATTGGTGAGAAAAAAGAATCACTCGCATTTAACCGTGCGACTATGGCAACAAGACAGCCTGGTTCATGTATTAAACCTATAACTACTTATGGTCTGGCGCTTTACAGCGATCACATTCATTGGGGAAGCATGTATAAGGACTCTCCTATAAAGCTTGACGGCGACGAATGGCCGGAAAACTATGACAATATTTGGAGAAGAACCAGCATGTTCATTTTTGAAGCGTTGAGAGAGTCCAGAAATACTGTTCCCGCACAGCTATGTCAGGAGCTTACACCTCAGGCAGTATTTAATTTTGCCACCCAGAATCTTAGTGTTGATATTGTAGATATTACAGACGAAGGTGCTACGGATATTGCATATGCACCTCTTACAGTCGGAGCCTTGACATATGGTATTTCTCCGCAGAATCTTGTAAACGCTTATATTCCTTATGGAAACGGCGGCACTTACTCTAATGCACATATTGTAAGCAGGGTTGAAAGGGGAGACGGTTCGGTAGTTTATGAAAACGACGGAAATCCTCATGAAGCAGTTGATCCGGAAACAGCTTATGTTATGAATCATCTTTTGCAGGAGGTTATAAAAAGCGGTACCGGTACTGCTGCTCAGCTTTCCAACAAAACAGTCGCCGGAAAAACCGGTACTACAGATGACTGGAATGACCTTTGCTTCGTGGGTCTGACAGAGGATTTTGTAAGCGGTATATGGATAGGATATGATGAAAAGAATGAACTTAATCATGGTCTTTCATCTGCACAGGTTTGGTATAATATTATAGGCGAATATGCTAACAGCATTGAATCGGATAATGAGTATCCTAGCTGTGATTCTGTCATTGAAGCGCCTATGTGTTCTTCTACCGGATTGATAGCAGGACCTTATTGCAGCAGCAATAAAACGGGATATTGGAAATCATCAAATGCGCCTACATGCGCTAATCATGCATCTGCACCTAAAAAGGACGATGGCAAAGATAAAGATAAGGATAAGGAAGATGAGAGCAGTGAGGATTCCGAAAGCTCGGAATCTTCTGACAGCAGTCAGGAGGATTCTTCGGTTTCATCAGCTGAAGATCCCGGCAGTTCGGATTCTTCTTCCGACAACGGCAGTCAAGACGAACCTTCGGCTGAATAAAGAACAGGAGTTTAAACTTGAAAGAAAAATTAAAAATAACCTGTCCGTGTCATTTCGGACTTGAAAGCGTATTAAAATATGAAGTTACTAAAATCGGCGGTGAAAATATTACTGTTAAGGATGGCAGAGTTAGCTTTGAGGGTGGCTTTGATCTTGCGGCAAGAGCAAATATTTGTCTTTCAACTGCTGAGAGAGTTTTAATTGAATTAGCTGAATTTTATGCTGAAACCTTTGAAGAACTTTTTCAAGGCGTTAAGAGAATACCTCTTGAAAATTTTATAGGGATTAAGGACGCCTTTCCGGTAAAGGGACATTCACTTAATTCGGAGCTGCATAGTGTTCCGGACTGTCAATCAATAATAAAAAAGGCCGCTGTTGAACGGCTTAAGGAAAAATATCATACAGGTTGGTTTGAAGAAACCGGAGCAGTTCATCAGATACAGTTTAGTATACTGAAAAATAATGTAAACATTTATCTTGATACGTCCGGTGTCGGACTTCATAAAAGAGGCTACAGAAAAAATTCCAATGCAGCGCCAATTAAGGAAACCCTTGCCGCAGGAATAATTGATCTTGCAAGAGTAAGAAGTAATAGTACAGTTTGTGATCCGTTTTGCGGAAGCGGAACTTTCCTTATTGAATCAGCATTAAAAGCATTGAATATTCCTCCATGTATCAACAGAAAATTTGCGGCTGAAAAGTGGGAATGCATAAATGAATCAGTCTGGAGGAATGAAAGGCAGCGTGCTATAAGCCTTGTAAATAAAAATGCAGAGTTTAAAGCATTCGGGTTTGATATTGATGAAGAGTCTGTAAGGCTCTCAATTGACAACAGCGCAAAAGCAGGTGTTAAATCGAGAATAAGAATTGAAAAGTCTGATATTTGTGAATTTCAGCCTATGAATGCAATAACGGTCTGCAATCCGCCGTACGGCGAGAGAATGCTGGAAATAAGGGAAGCAGAACAGCTCTATAAAATAATGGGAGAAGTTTTTCAGCCTGACAGAGAAAATCCATGCTACATTATTTCTCCTCATGAGGACTTTGAAAGATTCTTCGGAAAAAAAGCCGATAAAAAACGTAAGCTTTATAACGGTATGATAAAATGTAATCTTTATATGTATTTTAAATAAAAAAACGGGTTCAGATGAACCCGTCTTTTTTTACATTATTAACATACGCTTGAGAATAATCGTATCAAATATATTAATCTTGTTATCGTCATTTACATCAGCATTTAAAAGCGCTTGTTCTTTAAGTACAGCTTTTTTAATCAGATGTTTGTTTAGCAGTACTAAATCTGCTGTTTCAATTGTTCCGTTTAGGTTTGTGTCCCCCTTGATTTTTGATATGTCAGGTTTTTCGGTTTCAGAAGGAGATGTACCGTCCGGTTCAACGCCGTAAATTAAAACCCCATTTTCATAAACTGTTATTTTATCCGTGACTGTCGTTTCATTTTCTTTTAAACCAAGTAAGTCGGAGTTTGAATAGTCGTTAGCAGCGTCCCAGCCTGTCTGATAATTTGGAAATACGAGAGCCAGCATTGTTTCGCACTGATTTCTGCCTTCGGAAATCGGCATTACTGCTCTGCCATCCGGATATGTTACCTGGATATAATAAATATTATCCTGATAGTGTGTAATAGGGGAGATTTTTGCGGCATATTCTTCACCGTACATCAAAGCCTGATCACGGTCAACACGTACAACAATATCTTCAGGTTTAAATCCGGCATTGATTATTTCCGTTGCGTCCAGATAATATCTATAAGACATATTGTCAACAATTCTCGGCGGCCATGCAGTATGGTTTGTAAATTTAAGACTCAAATCAGAACCGGTTGCAGAATGCTTTAACTTGGATTCAACATAAAATTCAGTTTCACGTTGTTCCGGTTCAGGGAAATTTGGGTCGGTAGAACCGCCGTATTCACTTACCATTTTTGCCATTAATCCTGTAAATCCTGCATTATAATCGCAGGCAACCTCATTATTTATATGATTTTGACGGTCGTCCTCATAAACGCCTTCAGATGTCGGTCCGCCTACAAGAGCACCGTATAGGATATGTCGATTATTTACTGGAGTATCAAGAGCATTTTTCCAAGATGAATGAGCTGATCTGTGGTGGACATTCAGAGGAGAATTTTCTCCGTATCCTACTACATAGCTGCGATTATCAGGATTTGCCCCCAGACAGTAATCAGCCTGTTCTTCATAAAATTCCTTATATGCTGAGGTATTTTCAAGAGGAAGTGTATCGCATGCAACTGCTGCAGTAAATGCGGCGGCTGTTGCATGTCTTAGGCAGCCCCAATCAGTAAGCCAGCGTAAACCGCCGTCAAGCTTCTTAACACTGTATGTCCAGTAATCAAGCTGTTTTTTTACCTGATTTACATAAGTTGAGTCACCTGTATTCTGAGCGTATAGTATCATGCCGCCTTGCTGTACATCGTCCCAGCACTGTCCCCAACTGTATTTCAGTTCATTTGTTCCCAGTTCAGTGCTAAGGTTTGGTATGTAGCCGGTTGCTTTGTCAAGATAGATTTTATCTCCTGTAGCCTTATAAAGCCAGTTTGCCGCCCAGAAAAGTTCATCATAGAAATGAGATGAACGGTAAAAATTTTTGGCGTCACTTGCCATATATTCATCATCACTTTGTTCAGCGTCTGCAATGGCAAATATATTCTTTGCATGTTCAAGGTAGCTGTCAACTTTGTCCGATTTACCCTGTAAAGCGCAGTAGCCTGCTGCAAGAGCGGCGGCCATTTCACCTAATGCCGCAGAGCATTTTCTGCCGGAATAATATGGTCGGTCATTGCTGATATTTTGGTCTTTCATACCATATTCCACAAGCTCGGCAGGCCCCCACCAGGAATGATCATCCTGACCGTTTCCTACCTGATATATTACTTCATCACCCAAATCGCATGCGGCAAAGTAATCGAGAGCAAAGGTAAGATTGTTTACATAATTTGTCATTTCTCCGCACTTTTCAATACCGTCCGGATACTGATAAAGTCCCCAAGCGATCATTGAAGCGGAATATGCCATAGGAAGATTAAACTTTACGTGGTCGCCGGCATCATACCAACCGCCTTTAATAAAGTCGTCCATTGTTGAATCTCCACGCCATTCCACTCTGTTCCAGTCCGGAAGAGGACCTGCCTGTTGACATTCATAAAAATATAAAGTTTTTTGAAGAGCTTCTGCATAGTTAATAGAAGAATCTGCCGAAGCAATATTTGTTTTCTGCGGCACTGTTCCCGTAAACACTGATGTAGCAAGCATCACGGAAGCAATTGCCGAGCTTATTATTTTTTTCATTATACTTCACTCCGTTTCATATATATATTATTATCCTATTAATTTTAACTTTTGTCAAGCTAATTTGTATACTTTGACTTAAAACTGTCAATTTGCATAAAAAAAGGAACAACTATGAGTTGTTCCTTTACAATATTAATTACTGTTTTTATCTATAGATGATGTTTTTTTGCAGATAATAATATAAATTGCCATTAATATAATTCCGAATGCAAATATTCCGGTCTGTAAGACAATGTATTTGTTAATTGTACCGTTCAGCATACCTGTAACAGCAGAATAAATATAATCATTTCGAATAACAAGCTTATCAAGGTATCCTGATAGCTTAAAATACAAGCATAGAATAAGCGCTATTGCCGATGAACAGAGTAAAGCAGAAGAAATCCAGTAAAGGAAGTTTTTACGGCTTATAATGATAATTATGATAATGAACATGGCAGTAAGTCCGGCAGAAATATAAATTAACGGATTTACAAATCCATAAAGCTTATTCAGTTTTGAAAATGCTCCTGTTTTTTCAATCATTTTAAGCATATATACATCGGTGAAATTTGAAATTTCACTTTCAGCCGTATCAATAGTTTTTTTCAGCTGCTGATTATATGCGTCATCAATTTCCACATTGTTTTTTTCAGCGAACTCGGCAAAATAATCGCTTAAGCTTTTTTCAAGTTTAGTAAAGTCAAACTGCATTTCATCATATTTTGAAGCGGAACCGTTGATATAGTCAAACGCATTATTGATTTTCATATCTATCATACGTTTTATATCTTCCTCGGTGATTGCCGACATATAAACGTCTGCGGGGATTCCGGAATAGTTTTCACTGTCCTTAAAATACTTTTCAATAGCATTCATAGACTTTAATGCTACATCGTTTTTTTCAACAGTTTCAATATATGGCTGTGAACGCATGAGCTGATTTTTTGCAAATGTGATACCTTCTACACCTATAAGGGCAAAGACAAGAATTATTGTCAGCAGAAGATTAGGAATATATTTTTCCAAGTGTTTCATATACTGTCTGATCCTTTCTGCTTAATCATAGAATTTCTTTTCTACTAATTCACATATAACTGCAAGTCTGTCCTCAGTCGGACCTAAAAGATTTCCGTAACAGGTATAAAGGGTCAGACGGTCGTCGGCTGTCGGAGCAATAAGTTCATTGTTGGTTTCTTTAAAAATCGTACTTTCCTTCATTTTATAAGTAAATTCGCCATATGAAGTGGTAAGCACAATAATATCTCCGACTTTAACATCTCCCAAATTCAGGAAGAAAGTATTGCAGTGTGCATCAAGGACAACATTTCCCTTTTCTCCGATAAATACAGAGCCTAAATACTGGCATACGCCAAGTTTAAGCAGTTCATCAGTGCTTCCGAAATAAACGGGAGCTTCAAGATCTATGGAATCAATTTTAATAGTTGCATATTGAGCGCCGAAGGACGGATATATAATTTTACTGCCGTTATCAAGCTGTGATTCTACTTCTTTTTCTGTATATTTTATTTCATTTATCTGTTCATGTCCGGCATTTGCGGAAAAAACCAAATCTGCGGCGGCTTTTATTTTCTGAACGGGAATATAGCTTGCTCCGGCAATTATTCCGCTGCAAACTGCTAAAATTACTGCCGGAGTAATCAGCATTACTGCCGCGCTGCGTTTAGCCATTTGTATTCTCCGATTTTTTATTTGCAATAGACAGCAGCCATGCACTGATTCCTCCTGCTGCAATTACAACGCCGCAAATAATCGCAAATTCCGGATAGCCTTTTGTAGAATTGTCTTCAGCTCCTGTTGTGTCCACAAGCTTGCCGACAGGTACAACAGTCTGAACATTGCCGTCAGCGTCACGAACTGTCATAATGTAATTTTTGTCGCCTTTTTGTTCTACTGTGATATTCAATCCCATTTTTTTACCGGCTTCAACGATTTCATTCAGGGAATTCATAATATTTTCATTTGTCATTTTATCAACTACGTCCTTTAAAAATGAATCGTCAACTACTCCGGTATCAGGATCAACCTTTGCTTCACCTTTCATTTCGGCAATTGTCTTTCCGAAATTTTTCAGTGCCACATCGTCCATTTCCGAACCTACATTTGAAATCTTATCAACGAGAATATCATATTGGCTTTCGGAAAATTTATTTACTTTTAAATAGTTCTGAAGCATCTGAACATATTCTTCCAAAAATCCGGCTGACCTTGCAGCAGCAACTACATCGTCAGCGGTTGCAGCAGATACGCTGATACTCATTGTACCGATAATTGAAACAGCTGAAATAACAGCTGCTATTTTTTTTATATAGTTTTTCATTGTTACCTCCACAAACTTACAATTCTTAAAATTCAGTAAGATCATATTTTTTTATAACTTACATACCATCACTTTAACATTTTATATCACGTTTGTCAATAGCAAAATTAAATAAATACATTGGTAATTATAGCTATTTTATTGTACCTCCTCCTAGGACGACATCGCCTTTGTAAAATACTGCCGCTTGTCCCTTTGCAGGAGCTCTTTGAGGCTTGTGAAATTTTACAAGTACTTCACCGTTTTTCAGCGGACAAACAGTTGCTGCCTGTTCATTTTGACTGTATCTTGTTTTTGCAGTTACTTCAATCGGTTCGATAAGATTGTCCAAAGAAATCCAATTAAGATTGCCTACAGTTATTTCGTTCTTGTAAAGATCGGCTTCATCACCTATTGTAACCGTATTATTAACAGCGTCCTTGTCGGTTACATAGGCAGGTTTGCCTAAAGAAATTCCAAGTCCCTTGCGCTGACCGATAGTATAATGTATAACGCCTTTGTGAATACCGATTTTTTCACCGGAGGTGTTTAAAAAACTTCCTTCTGATAGAGTTTTTCCTGTGTTTTCGGTTATAAACTTTGCATAGTCTCCGTCAGGTACGAAACAGATGTCCTGACTGTCAGGTTTTCTTGAATTAACAAGTCCGGCATTTTCGGCTATTTGCCGTACAGCGGTCTTATCGTATTCGCCTAAAGGAAACAGTGTTTTTGAAAGCTGATATTGAGTAAGACCGTAAAGCACATAGGTCTGATCTTTAGAACGGTCAGCAGGTCTGATAAGAAGATATTTTCCTGTTTTTTCGTCAAATTTACGCACGGCGTAATGCCCTGTGGCAATGTAATCATAGCCTAGTTCTTCGGCTCTTCGGAGCATTTTGTCAAATTTTATATGTCTGTTGCATTCTATGCATGGGTTTGGAGTTTCTCCTTTAAGATAGCTGTCTATAAAATGTTCCATAACATGTTTTCGGAAGTCATTTTTAAAATTAAAAACCAGATGATCAAATCCCAGCTTGTATGCTACGCTTCTTGCATCCTCAACGTCAGACAGGGAGCAGCATGTTCTTGTACTTTCATCTATATCTTCTCCGTCAAAAAGCTTTAATGTTATTCCTGTTACTTCGTATCCTTCGTCTTGCAGAAGCTTTGCGGCTACAGAGCTGTCAACGCCTCCGCTCATTCCTACCATTACCTTTGCCATTGTTTATCCTTTCTTCAAAATATTTAAAATTTCATTTATGTTTTTCACTGTTATATCTGATTTAAGACAAATCTCTTTCCAGTCCGGTTCATTTATTTTGTCATACACTCCTATTGTAAAAAAGCCGGCGTCTGCGGCTGTTTCGATACAGTGAAGAGAATCCTCGACAACGGCTGTATTAATAGGGGACAATCCCATTTTATTGGCTGCTTCAATAAAAATATCCGGTTTGTCTTTGCCGATACCGACATCGGAACATGTTATAATAAAATCAAGGCTGTCATATAGTCCCAAACGTTTTAGGGCGCTGTTTGCAAGACTATTGTATGTAGCAGTAGCTACGCACATTTTATAATCGTTTTGCTTTAGGCTGGTTATAGTTTCCCAAACGCCGAATTTCAGCGGTATTATATATTTATACTGTTCCGACACCATTTCCTCAATACGGTTTATAATGTATTCGCATGAGTGTTCAAGACTGAATCTGGTTTTAAAATACATGGCGGAAGCCTGTATGGTCATTTTCTTGACAATATCGGAAATACCGTCAGGAGGGGTTATGCCGTTTTCTTCAAGAAACATTTTATCAACATTTTCCCATACGCTCATGGAATCCAATAAAGTGCCGTCCAAATCGAATATTATGCCTTTAATTTTTCTGTTCATGGGGTTCAATTCCTATTCTTGCTTTATAATCAGATTGTCCTTTTCCTATTTTTTTTTGTGCCAAAGCATAAATGTCCGAAGCAGTTCCCTCAAGCTTAGCAAACCGTTTTGCGTTATCGCTTGTTTGTGCCAGTTTTGAAAGGGAGGTTGCAAAAGGAATTTTTCCGGTATTCTTGGCTTTGGAAAGAATGTCGCGTCCTCTTTCGGTAACCGCTAAGATTCTGCCGTAGGGAGGAAGTATTTCCAGATCACTTTTTTTAACGCCGATAAGCATATTTAATAAAATTCTTTTTATTCTTGCCATGGTATATCTTTTGGTTTTTATATGCATCAAAATTTCTTCAAGATTATTATGATCTGCCGCTGCAAGTATTCTGTATTCCAGCCCCTGACCGATATCGGGAATATTTCTCAGTTCTTCCGGAGGTGTCGTTCTCAGCTTATATATAATAATACGTTCCAAATTTGAAATATCGGCAATTTTTCCGGCAGAGCAGGAATTCATGTATGCTTGATTTACGTATGCCGGTACCAGACTTGAAAAGTCGCTTTTTTCAGTCATGCATTTTCTGATAAATGAGGCGCTTGATATACCGTCAAGTACGGTCATAGAATCGTGAGCGGCGCTTTTTCTTTGTATTGTGAAAGGCTTGACGGAAGAATTGAAATGTTTAAGCGCTTTTAAGTACTCTATAGCAAGAACATTATTTGGAGCTGCCAGTATTTCACTGATACGATTGCTTAATTTTTTGCCGTATCTACTGTAAACCATAGTATTGATTGCGTTGGGATAAGACATACCGCTTCTTAGGTATTCTTCGAGTTCAGGAGAATTTGAACAGTCTTTTGCAATTTCCGCTGCTTTTTCAAGTTCTGTAACCGAGCCTACTTCACTGCCGAAGGATATTTCATCTACGCATCCCAATGAGTCGAGAATATATACTGCTCCTCTTGCATAAAATTCTGCCGATGACATGGAATAAACCGTCGGAATTTCAATTACAAGGTCTGCGCCTCCTTTTACTGCAAGCTTGGCTCGTTCAAACTTATCCATAACCGCAATATCTCCGCGCTGAACATAGTTTCCGCTCATTACGGCAGCAATGTGAGTAGCTCCGTTTTCACGTGTTTTTTTAATATGGTATAAGTGACCGTTGTGAAAAGGATTATATTCGCAAATTATTCCTGTTATTTTCATTTATCCACCGCCCTTTTTCACTTATTTCAGTTTATTTGATTATATCATATTTTATCGTAGAATGCAATTAAACAAAAGAAAATAACTTTTTTTACATCATTTGATAATTTGATGCATTTTTATATTTATGCATAATAATGTATATTTTTTATAAAACCTCTTGCAATTTCACGAAATAAGTTATATAATATTGAAGTATTAAAATTTTTTGAAAGGTTGTTTTTACAGATGTTGATTTTAGTTGTAAATGCCGGAAGTTCATCTCTTAAATATCAGCTTATTGATATGGACGGTGAAAAGGTTCTGGCAAAGGGAAATTGTGACAGAATAGGTATAGATGGTCATATTTCACATAAAACTCATGATGGCAGACAGATTAATGAAGATTGTTCTTTCCCGACTCATACGGAAGCATTTGAAAAGCTTGTTGATTCTCTTGTTAACGGTGAAGCAGCGGTTATTGACAGTATGTCTGAAATTTCAGCAGTTGGACACAGAGTAGTACAGGGCGCTGAAGTTTTTAGTGAAACCACAATTGCGACTGATGAAGTTATTGATAAAATCGATGAGCTGGCAGAGCTTGCTCCTGTTCACAATCATGCTCATGCACTTGCCTTAAGAGCATGTAAAAAAGTATTTTCAGAGGACGTTCCTCAAGTCGTTGTATTTGATACGGCTTTCCATCAGACAATGCCTCCAAAGGCTTATATGTACGGTATTCCTTACGGAGATTATGAAAAATATCATGTAAGAAAGTATGGTTTTCACGGTACTTCACACAGATTTGTTTCAGCTGCACTGTCAAAAGCCATGGGCAAGGATCTTAAGGATCTGAAGATCGTTTCATGTCATCTTGGCAACGGTTCTTCCATTACTGCTATTGAAAACGGAAAATCAATAGATACTTCAATGGGCTTTACTCCGCTTGACGGTGTAATTATGGGTACAAGAAGCGGTGCTATTGACGCTTCGGCCGTTACATATCTTGCAAAGAAAATGAATCTTTCTCCTGACGAAATGAGCAGTTATCTTAACAAACAGTGCGGTTTTCTCGGCGTATCGGACGTTTCTTCCGATAACAGAGAAATTTATGCGGCTATTAATAACGGTGACGAAAAGGCTCAGCTTACAGCAGATATGCTGCGCTATGAAATAAAAAAATATATCGGTTCTTATGCGGCTGTTATGAACGGTCTGGATGCTGTTATATTTACTGGCGGTATCGGCGAAAATTCATGGGAAGTACGCGGCGGCGTCTGCACAAACATGGATTATTTGGGTATCAAGATCGATTTTGATCTCAACAAGACTGTAAGGGGTACTTTGACTAAAATTTCAACACCTGACTCAAAGGTTGAAGTTTGGGTAATTCCTACAAATGAAGAACTGCTTATTGCAAGAGATACTTTGGCAATTATTTCAAAATAAAAATGTGTAATAAATAATAACCCGGGAATGAATATCTCGGGTTATTATAATTAAATTGAAATTTATGGGAGTATAAAATAAATGGATGACTGGTTTACAATAAATAAGGTTGATTCCGACACTTTTATTATCAGTGAATATCGTCATTGGGAAGAAACTCATTGTTATCTGCTGAATGGAACGGATAGAAGCTTATTAATTGATACAGGGCTTGGGATTTCCAATATATATGATGAAGTGGTAAAGCTCACCGATAAGCCTGTTACGGCAGTTGCTACTCACATTCATTGGGATCATATCGGCGGACATAAATATTTTCCTGATTTTTATTCCCACTCTGAGGAATTGGATTGGCTCAATGGTAAATTTCCTTTATCGATCCAAACAATTAAAGAAATGGTTGTTGACCGCTGCGATTTGCCGGGTAATTTTAACGTGAACGATTACATGTTTTTTCAAGGGACACCAACAAAAGTCCTTAATGACCATGACATCATTGATATTGGCGGACGGGAAATAGAAGTATTGCATACGCCGGGTCATTCACCGGGTCATTTATGCTTTTTTGAAAAAAATAAAGGATATTTATTTACAGGTGATTTGGTTTATAAGGATATATTGTTCGCTTATTATCCGTCTACTGATCCGGAAGCATATCTTTCTTCACTGGAAAAGATTGCGGAATTGCCTGTAAAAAATGTATTTCCCGCACACCATTCCTTGGATATACATCCGGAAATTATAATACGTATGCGGGAAGCGTTCAGACAACTTAAAGCTGACGGTAAACTTTATCATGGAAGCGGTACGTACAGTTATGATGACTGGGGAGTATGGCTATAATAAGGGTATGAGTTTTAAGGAGTATTAAATGAATAAGATATATAAAGATTTATTTGAAAAAGCTGTAAAGGCTGCTGAAAATTCATATTCGCCGTATTCACAATTTAAAGTGGGAGCGGCTCTGCTATGTGTTGACGGAAGTATTTATACAGGCTGTAATATTGAAAATGCTTCGTTTTCCCTTACAAACTGTGCAGAACGAACGGCATTTTTCAAGGCATTATCAGAAGGTAAAAAAGAATTTGAGGCTATTGCCGTTGCCGGAGGTCATGACGACAATATGCGTGAATCTTGTTATCCGTGCGGAGCGTGCCGTCAGGTAATGGCGGAATTTTGCAGTTATGATTTTAAAGTGGTACTTTCTAATAAAATTTTATTGTTAAGCGAGATTTTACCGTATGGTTTTAGTTTCAATTGAGTGCTTTACAAATAAAAAATAAAAAAAGTATTGACTTTAATTCGTATTTATGATATAATAAACTATGTAATGCGGATATGGCGGAATAGGCAGACGCGCTAGCTTCAGGTGCTAGTCCTCGCAAGGGGGTGCAGGTTCAACTCCTGTTATCCGCACCAA
>CATKAZ010000075.1 GCA_949745795.1 uncultured Oscillospiraceae bacterium
CACGCAAGTTATCTCTCTTTGCTATCTTGTATTTCACAAGAAAAAGTAAAGGTTTCTTACATATAAATTAAGAAACACCGCCCTCTCACCCAAGTTGGCGGTGTTTCTTTACACTAAACATCTTTGGGAGAACCGCTTATCGCAGTCACCTTTTTCATTTATATTATACCACATCTGCCGAAAATGTCAAGTTAAAATTCGCCATTGGCGTATTATTTCTAAAGAAAGAGAAATCGCTTTTATTTTACATTTAAATCGAAATTATTTTCTTGTGCTACTTTTTCTATGGCATAGATAATAAGAGCGTTAGTAGACATATCCATATTTTCTGCAAGTTCTTTAATTAATGGTTTCATACCTTTTTTTACTACTACATTTATTCTATCATATGCTTTAGCATTATACTTATTTTTACTTGCAGTTGATGTTTTACCTCCCATAAACTACCTCCAATATTTTTAATTAGATTATATAATATTTAGCGTACTTACGCAAGTGTAAAAGTGCATAAATAATTACGGAAAAGTTTGTTAAAAAAGTCAATAGACAATACTTACATAAGTATGCTATAATTTAAATATGGAAAAACGGAACAGACAAATAAAAGAAAATTTGCCAATGGCGAATAGAAGAAAGGACAAAAATAATGAGTAAAATAATATCAATAGCAAATCAAAAAGGCGGAGTAGGCAAGACTACCACAACATTGAATTTGGGAACTGCACTTGCATTAAAAGGTTTTAAAGTTCTCCTTATAGACCTCGATCCGCAGGCAAATTTATCTAGTTATCTTGGCTTTGAGGGTGACGGTGATCCAACAATCAGTCATATGATGTTGAGTATAGCAAGAGGAATGAAAGTCAGTAATGAGGATTTTAACAGTTGTGTAAGAGTATCCGAAACAAACAAAATCAGCTTTATTCCCTCCGATATCAATCTTGCAAACGCTGAAAGTTACCTGATGAATGCACTGTCCAGAGAAACGGTTATGAAACGAATTCTTACAAATGAAAATCTGACCGACTATGACTATGTACTTATAGATTGCCTTCCGTCACTGGGTATTCTTTTAGTCAATGCCCTGACTGCTTCAGATAGTGTGATTATTCCGGTTCAAACTCAAAAGTTTGCATATGAGGGACTTGGAAGTCTAATTGATATTTGTCAACAGGTTAAGGAGACAATTAATAAAAACCTTGAAGTCTCCGGAATAGTTGCAACGATGGCGGAAAATACCAAAATGAGCAGAAATACCCTTGAAATGCTTGATGAAAACTATAAAGACATTTTGTTTAAAACTGCTGTTCATAAGTCTGTGGAAGCTGCTAACAGTTCCGAAAGAAACAGAAGCTTATGCCTTAACAAAAACAAATTGGGAGAAGAATACAAGGCGCTTGCAGAAGAAATTATGGCGAGGTGTTAAGATGATTACATCATTTGATATCGGCACAATGATGTCACAGGAGAATCAAATAAAAAATATACCAATAAGCAGTTTGATACCGTATCATAATCATAAGTTTCAGTTATATACCGGAGAACGTCTGGAGGATATGGTTGAAAGTGTGAAGAAAAATGGGATATTGATTCCGATAATAGTACAGCCGTGTGGAGAAAATTATGAAATTCTTTCCGGACATAACCGTACCAATGCAGCCAAGCTTGCCAGACTTGAAACTGTTCCGGCAGTTATCAAAGAGCATCTTTCTGATGATGAAGCGGATATGTACATGATAGAAACAAATCTCAGACAGCGTGGATTTGACCATTTGAAAATATCAGAACAAGCGGCAGTACTGGCAATGCGGCACTCAAAAATGTTTACCGAGGAAAAGAGCCGTGCCATTAATGAGGAACTGGAAAGACTTGAGCAATGCAAAAGCAAGCTCGATATAACAGGTGAAGAATACGGAATGAAAAAGGATTCAGTGGCACGTCTGCTGAGAGTTGATAAACTGGTATCGGAACTTAAACCATGGGTAGATACAAAACAGCTTGCAGTAAGATCGGCAGTGGAGCTTTCATATATTCCTGAAGAGGGACAAAAGCTTTTATACAGTATAGTAAAAAATCCTGATAACGGAATGCTCATAAAGCTTGATATAAGGAAAGCCAAACAATTAAGAGATGCATATAAGGATAATGAGCATTTGACAAAAAGTAAAATGACAGAATTGATAATAGGAGATTATAAAAGAAAAAAGACAGGAACAAAGGCATTAAAGATGCCAACTGAAATTTATTTAAAGTATTTTGAAGAAGATACTGAACCGGAAAAAGTATTATTGATAATAGAAAAAGCATTAGAGAATTATTTTGATCCTCCGATGCTTAAGGAATAAAAAAGAAGTCTGTAAAGACTTCCATAATTGACAAAATATAACCGTTTATGCTATAATTACTTTATGGTGACTGCATAAAACGGTAGGCGGCTTCTCCCTGTAAGGGAGGTGATAGCTATGGTTACATACGGCGAACTATTTCAGTTTGTAATTATGATGACTAACGTTATCACTCTTGTTTACATTATTACAAATAATCAGAACAAGAAATAATCTTTTAAATAAAAAGAAACACCGCCATACTCTCTCAAAGTTACGGTGTTTCTTTTATACCTAAATTTTGGAGAACCGTTTATCGCAGTCACCTTTTTCATTTATATTATACCACATCTGCCGAAAATGTCAAGTTAAAATTCGCCAGTGGCGAATAGTTTCTGGAGAAAGCGAAATCATCTTTATTTGACAGTTAAATCAAAATTAACCTCATCAGCAGCTTTTTCAACAGCCGTTAGTATAAATTCATTTAAAGACATATCCTGAGTTTCAGCTAATTCCTTAAGTAAAGGTTTAACACCCTTTTTAACTCTGAATTTGATTTCATCATATGCCTTAGCGTTATATTTAGCCGTGGCTGCCTTTTGAGATGGATTGTAATATGTTTTTCGTTTATCAGGCATAAAAATTCTCCTTATATTTTTTATTTTAAGTATATCATAAAAACGCTACTGTGTCCAGTATTAAACTTGCACAAAAATGTTAATAAAAGTTTGTT
Organism: uncultured Oscillospiraceae bacterium; assembly: GCA_949745795.1. Lineage (GTDB taxonomy): Bacteria > Bacillota > Clostridia > Oscillospirales > Ruminococcaceae > Porcipelethomonas. Next base: position 3,055 of record CATKAZ010000075.1, read on the forward strand.
AAATATAATTATTGACAATACTGTATACAGTATGCTATAATTTATATATGGAAAAACGGAACAGACAAATAAAAGAAAATTCGCCAATGGCGAATAGAAGAAAGGACAAAAATAATGAGTAAAATAATATCAATAGAATATGACGAAGCGTATACTATGGCTAATAATATTGTAATCCCCGAAGAAATCGAGGGTTTACCTGTTACACAGCTGTCGG
>CATKAZ010000076.1 GCA_949745795.1 uncultured Oscillospiraceae bacterium
TGCTCAGGAGAATGCTGATAAGTTTGCAGATAATTCAGGTGCAGTAGTTATTCCTGAATCAGGAAATAAGGTTCCGGATATTCTTGACGAAGCAGCTGTTGAACTTGACTGGATGATGGATATGGTTGTAAAGTCTAATGAAAAGACTTGGGGCAAGTATGCTGGACTCGTTTACCATAAACTTCATGACCATAAGTGGACTGGTCTTGCTACAAGACCTTGGAACTATGATGGTCCTAAGGATCAAGGCGGATGGGAAACTGTAAGAATTGTTAAGCCTCCTACGTTTGCAGCTACTTTAAACTTTGTTGCATGTGCAGCTCAGGCAGCACGTCTTTGGGAACCATATGATTCTGCAAAGGCTGCTGAATATCTTGAAGCAGCAAAAACAAGTTATGCAGCATATAAGAAGCATTTCTATGAGTATACTGATGCTGAAGCTTCAAATCCAACATCATTGTATGCTCCTTTGGATCAGGCTATCGGCGGCGGTGCTTACGGTGACACTGAAGTTAAGGATGATGCTTATTGGGCAGCTTGTGAGCTTTATGCTGCAACAGGCGATGCTGAATACTATAATGATCTTAGTGGTTATTCAGAAGCATTCCAAGTTGTTTCATACCTTGAAGGCGGCGAGAATAAAGGTTCATTCGGATCATTTAACTGGGGAAATACTGCTTCATGCGGTTCACTTTCACTTTATCTGAATGAAGATAATGCAAAGCTCAAAAACCTTACATCAGAAAATAAAACTTCTATTACTGATTCAATTAAGGCTGCTGCTAGTAAATATGTAAATAAAGAAAAAGAACAGGGTTATGGTATTCCTTATGAGGGCACAACATATACTGATCCTGTAAATCTGCCGGCAGATCTTGAAATTAATGGTTTTGAATGGGGTTCAAACTCATTTGTTATCAATAATGCAATGATAATGGCATATGCTTATGATGTTACTAAAGATGTTACTTATATGAACGGTGTAACAACTGCTATGGACTATATTTTAGGTAATAACCCACTTTCTGTTTCATATGTAACAGGCTATGGTTCATATGCAATTTCTAGACCTCATCATAGATATTGGTCTAACGAACTTGACAAGACATTACCAATGGCTCCAGATGGTATATTGTCTGGTGGTCCTAATGCAGGTCTTCAGGATCCTTATGTTCGTGCGTTTGGATTTGTTCCTGGTGATCCTGAAAATCCGTCAGAAAGATGCTACGTTGACTCAATTGAAGCATGGTCAACTAACGAAGTTACAATTAACTGGAATGCACCATTTGCTTGGGTTGTTTCATTCCTTCAGGATGAAGCTGCTAACGTTAGCACAGAAGGTGAGCTTGTTGTAACACCTTCTAAGGTTGAAGTTGAAGTTGGTAAGACTGAAACATTAAAGCCGACAATTGATGGTAAAGAAGTTGATGCAACTTATGAATCAAGTGATGAATCTGTTGTAAAGGTTGATGCTAACGGTACAATTACTGGTATTGGTGAAGGTACTGCTACAATTACTGTAACATCTGGTGATAAGACAGCAACAGTTACAGTTACAGTTACTAATTCTACTACAGATGAAACTACACCAAGTTATACTGGAAATGAGAAGGTTAAGTATGGTGATGTTAACGTAGATGGTTTTGTTAACTCTACTGACGTTGTTGTTCTCAATAAATATTTGTTAAGTAAAACAAAATATGCTCTTGTTTCAGATGTAGCTCTTGAAAATGCAAATTGCGTATATGACGAATTTATTGATTCTAAGGATTCAATGGCAATTGTTAATTTTGTTTTAGAATTTATTACTGAAGATGAACTTGGTCCTCAAGAATAAATATTAATTATTAAATAAAAACCCGATGAATTATTCATCGGGTTTTTTGTTGAAGATAAAAATAAAGAGCTAATGTTTTTCATTAGCTCTTTATAAATCTTCTGGATTAAATGTTTCCTCTTCATTATTTAAAGCAAAATTCAAAATTTTACTATAAAATCCTGTTGGATTAATCATTATGTTTTTTCCTAGTAATTCAGCTTGACTTAAATCTGGGGCAAATAATTTTAAATCCATTAAATCATCGCCAATATCAAGACAACGACAGTGAACGTAATATCCTTTATCAAGTTTTATATAGTCAATTTTTACTTCATTTTGATATTTAATTTGTGCAAAGTATTTTAAAGCCGCCTGAACAATTTTATCTCGGTATGATTTTGGTACGTATCCTCGTAATGTTTTTGCGCAATCTTTTCCTTTATCAGTAAGTTCATAGATTTTTACATTATTACCATTATTTACACTTATTGATTTATTTTTTATAAGGTAATCTATAGCATCTTGATAAAAAAAATAATTTATAATTTCAGTACCTACTGCTATATCATACAGTTGCTCAGAATCAATTGGCTTATTAATTCTATATAATAAATAGCATAAAAGAATTTTTACTGTCTGAATATCTTTTAGTTCCGGAGATGCTGCTTCAGACATTTTTGAGTAATTTTCCATTATTTTTCACCTTATGCAAAATTTGGATAGTCGAGCATATGTGACAGTATTCCTATATTGACAGCTGCTTCAACACAAGGAACAGCTCTAGGTACAATACATGGATCATGTCTTCCTTTAATATCAAGAACATCATTTTGCATATTACCATAATCAATGGTATTTTGAGGTTTTGAAATAGAAGGAGTAGGTTTAATAGCTACTCTTAAAGTAATAGGCATTCCCGAAGAAATACCACCGAGTATTCCACCATGATTATTAGTTTTTGTTTTTACATGACCCTTTTCGTCAATATAAAAATCGTCATTATTTTGGCTTCCAACCATTTTTGCAGTTAAAAATCCTGCACCGAATTCTAAACCTTTTACAGCTGGGATACCAAATATTAATTGTGCTAAAGTATTTTCTAAACCGTCAAAGATTGGAGATCCAATGCCTGCCGGAACATTAACACTTGCGCATTCAATAATTCCTCCAAGTGATTCACAACCTTTGCGAGCCTTTTGTATATCATCAAACATAATTTCACCTTGTTCATCATCTATAACAGGGAAATGTTTATATCTAATTGCAAGAATATCTTCCTTGTTTACATTTGTTCTGTCAAATTCTTTATCTTTAATATTGTGAATTTCAGCTATATGGGCACCGGTATAAATACCTCTTCTTTCGAGAATTTGGGCACAAACAGCACCGGCAAAAACTAAAGGTGCTGTAAGTCTGCCGGAAAAGTGACCGCCGCCTCTTACATCATTAAAACCTTTATACCTGACAGCACCAGTATAATCTGCATGACCGGGTCTGGCAAGTTTAGAAATGTTAGAATAATCTTGTGATCTAGTATCAGTATTTTTTATAAAAGCACATAGCGGAGTACCTGTTGTTTTATTGTTAAACATACCAGACATTATTTGCGGCAAATCTTTTTCACTACGCATGGTAGTCGTTCCATCCTTTTTCGGAGCACGTCTTGCCATAAAACGTCCTAATTCTTCGATATTTATATATTCTCCTGGAGGAAGATTATCCATTACTACACCAATTGCAGGTCCATGAGATTCCCCGAAAATTGAAATAGAAATACGATTATTCCACAGTGAAGACATTAATAATTCCTCCTAAATTTTGATAGTCTTTAAAAAAGCTCGGATATGATTTTTCAACTGAATCTGCGTTTTTTATAATAACCGGTTCAGAACATATTGTTGCAGCAATTGCTGCTGACATTGCAATTCTGTGGTCGCCAAAACTGTCTGTAATACCGCCCTTGAGTTTTGAATGTTTTATTATTAAACCGTCATTTTTTACAGTTATATTACCTCCGAGATCATTCAACACCGCTGCAGTAGTTTCTAATCTGTCACTTTCCTTAATTTTTAACCGTTCTGCTCCATAAATTAGTGACTTATCGGTACAGAATGTACCAAGTACACCCAAAATAGGAACCAAATCAGGTATATTTACTGCATTTACTGAAAAACCTATAGGTTCATTATTTTTATTATAACATAACTGGTCTATAATTTCAACAATTTTCTTATCACCTTGAGAACTGATTTCAGTAAGATTATTTAATTTTATATTATTTCCAAGTATATTAGCTACATAAAAAAAGGCGGCTTGAGAATAATCTCCTTCAATAACAGTATTTTGTGAAATATAAGTCTGATTACCCTTAATAAAATATCCATTGTTAGTTTCCAGAATTTCAATACCGAAAGTATTAAGACACTTAATTGTCATATCAGCGTAGGGTTTGGATTCCAAATCAGATGTCATTATAATTTCAGAATCACCATTTAAAAGTGGAAGAGCAAACAACATACCGGTAATAAATTGAGAGGATATATTACCTTCTAATTTAAATTTACCGGGTTTTAGTTGACCGGTCATGGTAAAGGGCATAGTATTATCATACTCAAAAGTTATGCCGTTTTTTGTAAGTTCACGTATATATGGAGAAATTGGTCTTTCCGGAAGTCGTCCCTGACCGATAAAAGTTGAATTAATACCCAGTGCTGCAGTTATTGGAATTAAGAATCTTAAAGTTGAACCGCTTTCACAACAATCAATATCTGCATTATTCGGTATATGATTTATGCCATTGACAGTAACACAATCATTATTAATTTGAATATCTGCACCCATGGCTTTTAAAGCATCAATGGTTGCATAGATATCCCTTGAAAAGGTAATGTTTGAAATTTTAGATACACCTTTTGACAATGAAGCACAAATTAACATTCTGTGTGTCATACTTTTAGATGACGGAATATTAACAGTTCCTTTTAATTTTGTAGGAGTAATTTTAATATCCATAGAATTTTCCTTTTTAGTTTAAAATAAATTTTTCAAATTCAGTAATACAAACTTTATGAATGGATGCCTGACCGATTTTTTTGCAAAGAATATAATTGATATAGTTGCTTTCACGCTTTTTATCATTTGCACATAGTTTAAGAAGTTCACTAATAGGAGCATTACAGTAGTGGGGTAGGTTATAAGCATTAACACAGTTAATAAGTTTGTCTAAAACATTTTTTTCACAGCCTTTTTCTGTAATCATGCACATTCCTATAGCAACAGCACTTCCATGTGTATATGTCTGATAATTGTAATAACTTTCTATAGCGTGTCCGATGGTGTGTCCGAAATTCAGAATCATTCTTTCTCCGGTATCAAATTCGTCATTTTCGACAACGTCACGTTTTATTGATATGCTTTTATACACTATATCATCAATTATTTCATTTACATTTTCCAGCTTATGTGATGCAATTAATTCAAAAAGTTCAGCATCACGTATCATTCCATATTTAATTGCTTCAGCCATGCCATCAGACATTATTTCATCAGAAAGAGTAGATAAAACGTTTGAATCGCATATAACACACTTTGGTTGCTTGAATGCTCCAACAAGATTTTTTCCGCAAGGTAAGTCTATTGCTGTTTTACCTCCGACAGAAGAATCTATTTGTGCCAAAAGGGTAGTAGGAATTTGTATATAATCAATACCTCTTAGAAATGTAGCGGCAGCAAATCCCGTTATATCTCCTACAACTCCGCCGCCAAGAGCGATAATACAGTCGGAACGTGTAATATTATTTTCACAAAGAAAAGTATATATTTGATTAAGCGTTTCAATTGATTTTGAAGCTTCACCGGCGGGAAATACAAATTTAGATACAGTGAATCCATTTTTTTGTAATGAAGTTTCAATAGTATCATAGTATAGTTTATCAACAATATTATCTGAAATCACGGCAATTTTACGTGTTTTAACTATATTTGCAATAATATCACCGCAATTTTTTGTCAAACCTCTTTCAATATAAATATCATAAGAAGTACTTGTTCGAACTTTAATTTTTTTCATAAACAAATCAATCCTTTTTAGTAATATTATGAGGATAAAGTAAATTTTGGTATAAAATATTAATAATTTATATTACATAAAATCAAATGAGAAAGACTCCTTTTCAAACCATTTCCCTTTTTCTGCCTGTTCAGGAGTAAACCATCTTTCTCCGTTGATATAAAGATCATCATCTTTCCATTCAATTTTTACTTCTGTCAAAGGTCTTTTTACACATAATTTTCTATCATATCCTTTAACCTTATATGTTACGGATTTTTTTACAATATCCATATCATTAGGTTCAAGCATAACAGTAGTGCTTCCATTTGAACTGTCTGTTGTATTAATAACCTCATATCTATATTTACCAGATGGTGACGTACCTTCTTCTATAGTTTTTTTAATAGCGGGAGATGCAAGATATGAAGTAAAAATAAAGTATGCAAGTGAAGATAGAATGTAAATCAACAGAAATACTGTACCCAAAAGTGTTTTTGTACCCTCATTAGCACCACTGGCAAAAAATATCACTACAGCACATACAGCAAGGGGGATAATCATTTCCCATGATCCAAGACACATAAGTATGATTGGAAGGAGTGCTGGAATCATAATAAAACTTGCAAGTTTTGTCGCAAATTGTTTTCTTGAATAAATCATTAAAATCATTGCAACAATAGAAATTGATGATAGATATGCACAAAACATTATCGGTTTTTGAATAATTACTTCATAAAAAATTGACCGAAATGACAGTACACATAAATAAATAGCATAAAATAATCCCAAAACAGAAGCAATTCGTTTTGTCCAAATGTTGGAAAGTATATCGAACTTCATTTTTGTCTCCTTACAATTATATGTTTATATTATAATTCTTAAAAATCCAGATGTATACATTATATCATTATTTTTGAATGCTGGCAAGTATAAAAACGGAAAATGTTGTTGCAAATTTCAAAAAAAGTGATATAATTAAATAAAGAATATAAAAAAGTATAAAAATCGTGTAATTTTAAGAAATTTTATTTGAGGAATTAAAATGACTAAAAGAAAGAAAATTTTTAGAATTATTATTTTATCCTGCTTGATAATCCTATGTCTATTACTGACATGGTTTGTTATTATTCCGTTTATAAAGGAATTATCAACAGATGAAGGCAGAATCTTTATTGAGCAAAAGGTAGAAAGTTTTGGTGTTTTTGCTCCCTTATTATTTATACTTTTGGAAATAACGCAAATAATACTGGCTCTGATTCCGGGCGGACCTGTTGAAATGATAGGCGGAGTTTTATTTGGAGCAATTTGGGGATTAGTCTTATGTGAGATTGGGATATTTTTAGCTACAGTTGTTATATATAATCTTGTAAAAAGGTTTGGAAGACCCCTTGTAAATGCATTTGTATCAGAGGAGAAATTTAAAAAATTCAAATTTCTTCACGATGAAAAGAAACTGGAGTTAATTGTGTTTATAATTCTAATGATTCCCGGAACACCTAAAGATGTTATTACGTATATGACGTCTTTAACTGATATTAAACCCTATAGATTTTATTTACTTGCAACAGTTGCCAGAATACCTGCGGTTACTTCACTTACTTTGATGGGCTCAACTCTTAGTGAAGGGAAACCTATTATGACAGTAATAATATTTTTAATTACTGCTGCAATAGGCATAACCGGAATTTTTCTTAACAATTATATAACAGCAAAAAGAAACAATAAATAAAAAAACAGCTCACTAATATAGTGAGCTTTAAATTTCTCTTCATACCATAAAATATAAATCAGGAGCATATAAAATACTCCTGATTTATAAACGGTCAGCAATTAGTTTGCTCTTTCAACCTTACCTGAACGAAGGCATCTTGAACATGCGTAGATATGACAAGGGGTACCCTTAACAATAGCTTTAACACGCTTAACGTTTGGTTTCCATGTTCTGTTAGTTCTTCTGTGTGAGTGAGAAACCTTGATGCCAAATGTTACACCTTTACCGCAGATTTCACATTTTGCCATTGACTGAACCTCCCTTAACTTTACTTAACAAAAAGTCAACGTATATATTTTATCAGAAAAAACCAAAAAAATCAAGTGTTTTTTCAAAAAAATATAAAAAATTTTTTTGACAAGGTTTATGATTGATTTTTACTTGAAATTTTTTATGTAATATTGTATAATAAAAAGTAATTATATTTTTGTATTAAAGAAAGAGAGGTAGTTTGTATGAATTTGGATACAAATACTTTGTTGGAAATCTTTACTAAAGTAATTATTATATTTTTAATTCTTCCTATTCATGAGTATGCACATGCGTGGGCAGCTCATAAATTGGGAGATGATACTGCGGCATATTCCGGAAGACTTACAATGAATCCACTGGCTCATGTTGACATTCTTGGAGCTTTATGTTTATTGATAAGTGGTTTTGGATGGGCAAAGCCGGTTCCTATCAATCCATTAAAATTTAAAAAACAGCGTTTGGGAATAGCTTTAACCGCTGCTGCCGGACCGGCGTCAAATTTTTTAGTGGCATTAATTGCATTTATCGGTTATCGATTTATTGTTGCATCTGAATTTTTCAGGGACGGTATTGCTATTTTATATACTCAATATGGTAATATAGATGAGTTTCTAAATATACCGCTTAATGCATCAAGCCTTGAGATGAGTGCAAACGGAATGAATTACATGTTTTTTATTCTTTATATTCTTGAATATTTTATAATAATAAATATAGGACTTGCTATTTTTAATCTTATACCAATTCCGCCTTTAGATGGTTCAAAAATTTTAAGTTATTTTACAAGTTATAAAATCGACAGATGGATTGAAAAAAATTATATGATTATAAATATTGTATTTTTATTTGTAATTGCATCCAGAATACTTTCCGTTCCTCTTGGATTAGTAAGAAATGTTATTATTAAGTTTTTATGGTTTATAACCGGATTTATTCCTGAACTTATGGGAGTGTAATATGGATAATATATCATTTAAGCTTGATGTATTTGAAGGTCCATTAGACTTGCTGCTTCATTTAATTTCAAAACACAAACTTAATATAAATGATATTGAAATTTCAAAGCTTTTGGAGCAATACCTTATTTATATAGAACATGCTAAAGAACAAGATCTTGAGCTTGCAGGTGAATTTCTTGAAATGGCGGCAAAATTGATTTATATTAAAACAGTTTCTCTTCTTCCAAAACCTGAAGAAGCAGATGTGATTAAAAAAGAACTTCAGGGAACTTTAATTGAATATTCATTATGCAAAAAGGCTGCAGAACTACTTAGAGAAATATATGTAGGAAGTGATATTTTTGTCAGAGAGCCTGTTAAAATAAAACTGAACAGCGTATATAAGCTAAAGCACCCACCGGAAAAACTTGCCGAGGCTTATCTTAATATGAATATTAAAAAAATTGATTTCAGGCAAGCTAATGAAAAGAAAATTAATGATGTAGTTCAGCAAAAAGTGGTATCTGTTATTTCAAAAGTAGTATATGTACTGAAAAACCTGTATGCAAATGGAAAAGTATATATTGACAGACTTTTTGACGGCATGACAGGACGTTCTGAAAGAGTAGCTACTTTTCTTGCGATTTTAGAACTGACTAAATCAGGAAGAATAATGATTAGCGAAGATAATACAATGGTGTATTTTAAGAAGAAGGGTGAAAATATTGCAGTTTAATGAAAAACTTAGTGCTGTAGAGGCTATTTTATTTGCGTCTGGTGAAGCTGTTGATGAGTCACGTATTTCTAAGGTTGTCGGTGTAGATAAAAGTATTGTCGGAGGCTTAGTCAAAACTTTAAACGATCGCTATAATGATTGTCAAAGCGCAATTAAAATAATACATATTGAAAACGGTTATCAGATGTGTACAAAACAAGAATATTCCGAATATATAAGATCTGCTATGGAATATAAAAAACAAACCCCTCTGTCAAATGCGGCTATGGAGGCTTTGACGGTTATAGCATATAATCAGCCTGTTACAAAGAGTTTTGTTGAAAACGTAAGAGGCATCGACAGTTCTTCTGTTATTAATTCACTTATAGATAAAGGACTCCTTGAAGAGGACGGTAGACTTGAAGTTCCTGGACGTCCAGTTGCATATAAAACTACAGATGTTTTTCTTAGAAGCTTCGGACTTGCATCTCTTGAAGATCTTCCTCCGCTTGTTAGAGAAGATAAAGATTCACAAACAAGTTTATTTGATGAAGAAAATGACAATAATGCATATGATGAATAAACATTAATAAAAAAGGGAGAGATAATATATGGTGCGGATCATTTTTGTTGCAATATTGCTGATAATATTGCTGCTGATATTTTCTCCCTTTAGAATATTTGTTGATTACCAAAACGAAAAAATCAATATTGTTATTAAATACTTATTTTTTCAAAAAAAATTACAAAAGAGAAATAAAAAAAATTTAAAGAATCAAAAGAACAAAGAATGTAAAAACTCTGAAGAAGATCAGATTCAAAATAAATCAAAAATTAAAAAAATTATACCGAAAGATACTAAAGGTAAAATAGAATTTGTGTTAAATCTTTTAAATTCTGGAGGGAAAGCAGTTAAACATATTACTAAACATATAAGTATTAAAAAATTATATTTGGATTTTATAATATCTGATTTAGATGCATATGAATGTGCTTTGAAATTCGGAAAGGCAAATATTGTTGTGTATAATACTTTATCTTATTTAAGCTGTTTTATAAGGCTTAAAAAGAAAAGTATTAATATAAAATGTATTTATAACCAACCTGAATGCAGTTATAATTTGAATTTTATAATAAAATTTACACCTGCTACAGGTATTTCTGCACTAGTTGTATTTATTTTTACATTTTTGGTAAATAATAAAAATATAAAAAAGCAAAATCAGTATGAGCCGCAGTCATAATGCGGAAGAATGGAGAGTAATTATGAGCGAAAACCATACAATCGGAAATATAATGGGAATCACCATGGAAAAGCTTAAGGAAATGGTTGATGTAAATACAATTATAGGAGATCCTATTCAATTGGAAGATGGAACTGCAATCATTCCGATATCCAAGGTATCATTTGGATTTGCATCAGGAGGTTCTGATCTTCCGTCTAAAAATGCGAAGGATCTTTTCGGAGGCGGATCGGGTGCAGGTGTGTCTATACAACCGATTGCTTTTATGGTAGTATATAAAGGAGAGGCAAAGCTTATGCAAATGTCGGTAAATGCTTCTACCCCTAATGCACTGGTTAATTTAATTCCGGATGTTGTTGATAAAATATCGGATTTAATTAGTAAAGATAAAAAAACCGCAGAAAATTAATATTTAAATAGCTGTCCTATTTTTTGACTTACCTTCATAAGATAATAAAAAAGATTATGGAGGTTTTTATGAAGAAAATATTTTTTGCTGTTTTAACTATAATTTTTGTTTTGTCATGTTCATATGCAGTTTCTGCCGAAAACAAAACACCGGAGGTGTCAGCGAAAGCTTGTGTACTGATTGAGGAAAAAACTGGTAAAATTTTATTTGAAAAAAATTCATCGGAAAAACTTCCGATGGCAAGTACTACAAAAATCATGACAACTCTTTTGTGCCTTGAAAGCGGGGGATTGGATGATAGCTTTGTAGTAGACAGCGAAGCAATAAAGGTCGAAGGTTCCTCAATGGGTCTGACTGAGGGTGATGTTGTGACAAAGCGTGATTTGTGTTACGGAATGATGCTGCCTTCCGGTAATGATGCCGCTAATGCTACGGCTGTTAAGCTGGGGGGCAGTATTGAAAATTTTGCTAAAATAATGAATGAGCGTGCTGAAGAAATCGGCATGACCAGAACGTGTTTTGTAACTCCGTCCGGTCTTGAGGGAGACGGACATGGAGCATCGGCATATGACATGGCTTTGCTTGCAAGAGAAGCTTTGCGAAATCCGGATTTTGCTGAAATATGTTCACAAAAAAAAGCAAAAGTTGAATTCGGAAATCCGCCGTATGAAAGATGGTTAACAAATACAAATAAATTGCTTGATATGTATGAGGGAGTCAAGGGTGTAAAAACAGGTTTTACTGATGAAGCAGGCAGATGTCTTGTTTCTGCTTGTGAACGTGATGGAATATCTCTTATATGTGTAACCTTAAATGATAAAAATGATTGGCAAGATCACATGAATATGTATGATTACGGTTATTCCGTACTTCAACCTCTTGAACTGAGTTCTGATGAGATATTTGCTGTACCTGTTGCCGGAGGAACTGAAAATACTATTCCCGTAAGGGCAGAAGGAAAGCTTTTAATAGGTAATGACGGAAAAACCGAAAATAAAATTTCTTCGGAAATTATACTTCCCCCTTTTGTTTATTCAAATGTACAGCTTGGCAATAAAATAGGGGAAATAAAATATTATTATAATGGCATGTATATTGATAGTATTCCATTAAAAGCTATGAAAAATACGGAATATAAAAAATCTTCAAAAAAGACTGATGAAAGCTTTTTTGAAAAAGTTAAAAATTTGTTATTTTAAAGTTAAGGGAGAAAAAGGTTGGAAAAAATAAGAATACAAAAAATTATTGCCGACTGCGGTTATTGTTCACGCCGCAAGGCTGAAGAGCTTATGTCAGCAGGAAGAGTGAAATTAAACGGGCATTCGGTAAAACTCGGAGATAAAGCGTCAGTACGCGATATAATTACTGTTGATGGAGAAAGAATTTTTATACCTAAAAAGAAAAATAATATTTATCTTATGCTGAACAAACCGAGAGGTTATGTAACAACCATGAATGACGAAATGGGCAGAAAATGTGTGACTGAGCTTTTGGAAGGAATTGATGAGAGAGTTTATCCGGTTGGCAGATTAGACAGAAATTCTGAAGGATTGCTTTTATTTACAAATGACGGAAGCTTTGCAAACAGTATTATGCATCCGGCAAAACAGATCAGTAAAACATATAGAGTAACAATTCGTCCGGATATATCTGATGAACAGCTTGTAGCGCTGTCTGATGGTATTGAACTGGATGGCAGAAAAACTTTGCCTGCAAATGTTGTGGTAAAAGATAAGGAACCGGGAAGAGTAGTTCTTTTAATGACTATCAGAGAAGGAAGAAATCGTCAGATAAGAAGAATGTGTGAAGCTGTGGGGCTGGAAGTCGCAAGGCTGAGAAGAATAAGCATCGGACCACTGAAGCTTGGTATGCTCAAACCCGGTGCATACAGAGAGCTTACTTCAGATGAGTTAAGGGCAATAAGAAATGCTATAGGTAAGGATGTAAAATAATGCTTGAAATACATGAGAAAAAAGATACAGTCGGATATGAAGAAATAGTAGGTGATATTGATTGCAAATATTTACATATTGTGGAGTCAATAAATGGGCAGGAAATAAACGGATATGGCATATATTCTGTTGATGAAAACGGAATTACAATTTATGATTTTAACAGTTCGGATATGAATATTACTGACGGAATTATCCGTACCATACTTTTTAAAGCAATGCTTAGCGGAATAAATGAATGTAAATTTGAAATAAATAATGAAAATAAACTACATGTTATGGTAAATCTTGGATTTATAAAAGAAAATGTGAAATATATCAGCGATATTTCTGATTTTATGGTTAATTGTAAAAAATGTAAAGAATTGCAATAAATACTTGCTTTAATTCAAAAAATATAGTATAATATTAAGGTATATTGATTTGACATTTTTAAAAATATTTTTATTTATGTAAATTGATGTGAATTTTAAAATATTTGTTAAAAATGTTCGTCTAAATGACAAATGGTAAAATCCGTACAGGAAGGAACGATAATATGCAGATTGATAAGAATACGAAAAATCAGGCAAGAGAAAGATTATCTCTGTTGTTTGATGATGGTATTTACAGTGAAATTAATTCAATGGTAAAAGAAAAGGACACTCTTACAGGTGTTATTTCCGCTTACGGTTATGTAAACGGAAATGCTGTATATGCATTTTCACAGGATAAGTCAGTGAACAGCGGCGCTGTTGGCACTGCACAGGCTGATAAAATTTCCAAGCTTTATGAACTTGCTGCAAAAACCGGTACACCTATTGTAGGTATTCATGATTCTAATGGAGCTTTTATGGACGGTACTGCTTCATCTTTGGCAGCATATGGAAAAATGTTAAGTGCATCTTCAGTTGTGTCAGGTGTTGTACCTCAGATTTCAGTTATTGCAGGAACATGTGCCGGTACAGCAGCCATGCTTGCGTGCTCATCTGATTTTGTTATTATGACAAAGAACAGTGAATTTTTTATGGCACCGAATAGTAGCATCGGTTCTGCTGAATCAGCTGCAAAGTCCGGTATAGCTTCAATTATATGTGATGATGATAAAACGGCTATTGAAAAAGCAAGAGAACTTGTTAATATTCTTCCGGTTAATAATCTGGCACCTGTTCCGATGTTTGAATTTGCTGAAAATGCAAAAGTGTCCGGAACAGATATAAAATCTATTATTGCTTCGGTTGCAGACGCAGACAGTGAAATCGAAATAAATACTGAATTTGGTGCCGCTTCATATACAGGTTTTGTAACAATAGGCGGTTCAACAGTTGGTATTGCTGCAGCCGGAAAATCATCTGATAAGCTCGCTTCTGATGATTGTGCAAAACTGGCACGCTTTGTAAGAACATGTGACGCATTTTCTATTCCTGTAGTTACATTTGTTGATTCTGAAGGTTTTGCTGATGCAGATACCATTTCAGCAGTAAAATCTATGACTACCCTTGCAAATAGTTATTCTGAAGCTACAACTGTTAAGATTGCTGTTGTTACAGGTAAAGCTATCGGACCAGTTTTTGCGGCAGTTGCAGGTAATAGCTCAAATTCTGATTTTACATATGCATATCCTAATGCAGTAATTGCTCCTCTTGAACCGTTAACGGCAGTTGAGTTTATGTGGCATGAAAAACTTAAGGGTGCGGAAAATCTTGATAATGCCAGAAATGAGCTTGCATTAGAATATGAAAAAACTCTTGCTTCAGCTGAAACAGCAGCAGAAAATAATTTTATTGATGATATTATTGATCCAATTCAGACGAGAAACGCTCTTGTTTCAGCACTGGATATACTTTCCGGTAAGCGTGTACAGAAGCTTCCTAAAAAGCATAATAATATTCAATTTTGATTAATATAAGAATAGGTGGTTACAATTATGAAAAGATTTAATATTACAGTAAATGGTAAGGCATATGATGTTGCAGTTGAGGAACTTGACGGTTCAGCAGCACCGGCAGTTTCTGCACCGGTTTCAGCTCCGGCACAAACCTCAGCTGCACCGGCTGCGTCAGCACCGGCAGCTGGTGCTGGTGAAAAAGTTAATGCACCTATGCCCGGTACAGTTCTTGATGTTAAAGTTAGCGTAGGAGATACTGTATCAAAGGGACAGGTTATTATGATTCTCGAAGCTATGAAGATGGAAAATGATATTGTTGCGTCATGTGACGGTAAGGTTACAAGTGTTCTTGCTAAGAAAGGTGATACTGTTAACTCAGGAGACGCACTTGCAACAATAGGTTAATTTTTGGTCATAAATTTTGAGAAAGGAAGTTTTGCAGATAATTGCAAAACATGGGTATAATTATGGGTAAGGTAAAAATTACTGAAACCGTATTGCGTGATGCACATCAGTCTCTTATTGCAACACGTATGACTATGGATGAAATGCTTCCAGTACTACCTCTTATGGATAAGGTTGGATACCATTCTGTTGAATGCTGGGGTGGTGCTACATTTGATTCATGCCTGAGATTTTTAAATGAAGATCCATGGGAAAGACTTAGAACGCTTAAGAAAAATCTTCCAAATACTAAACTTCAAATGCTTTTCCGTGGTCAGAATATGCTCGGATATCGTCATTATGCAGATGATGTTCTGGAATATTTTGTACAGAAATCAGTAGCAAATGGTATTGATATTATTAGAATATTTGATGCACTGAATGATATCCGAAATCTTGAAACAGCTATTAAGTCTGCAAAAAAAGAAGGCGCACACACTCAAGTTGCTATTTCATATACATTAGGTGATGTATTTACAACTGATTATTATGTTAATTATGCAAAGCAGATTGAAGGTTCAGGAGCCGATTCAATTTGTATTAAGGATATGGCTGCATTGCTTACTCCTTATGAAACAGAAAAACTTGTAAAAGCCCTTAAATCGGCTGTAAAAATTCCGATTCAGCTACATACACATTATACATCCGGACTTGCATCAATGTGTTTACTTAAAGGTATTGAAGCTGGGGTAGACGTAATTGATACTGCTATGTCACCGTTGGCACTTGGCACATCCCATGCTCCTACTGAATCAATGGTAGCGGCTCTTCAGGGTACCAAATATGATACTGGTTTGGATTTAGTTCTTTTAACAGAAATTAGAGATTATTTCATGAAACTTAGAAAGAAATATATTGACAGTGGACTGCTTGATCCCAAAATGCTTGCTGTTGATGCTAATGCTCTTATTTATCAGGTGCCGGGAGGAATGCTTTCTAATCTTCTTTCACAGCTTAAACAGGCAGGAAAGGAAGATAAATTAGAAGAAGTATTAAAAGAAGTACCTAAAGTAAGAAAAGATGCCGGTTATCCTCCGCTAGTTACACCATCATCTCAGATAGTAGGTACACAAGCTGTATTTAATGTAATAATGGGCGAGCGTTATAAAATGGTTACAAAAGAATTTAAGGGTGTAGTAAAAGGAGAATATGGTCGAACTCCTGTACCGATCGATCCTGAATTCAGAAAAAAAATCATTGGCGATGAAACTCCTATAGATTGTCGTCCGGCAGACCTTCTTGAGCCTGAACTTGACAAGCTCAAAAAAGAATGTGCAGAGTGGACTGAACAGGAAGAAGATGTTCTCAGCTATGCTCAGTTTGGACAAGTTGCTGTTAAGTTTTTTGAAAATCGTCGAAATGCCAAGTTTGGTATAGATGGTGCTCATTCTGATTCTGAAAAGCAGATTCATCCAGTTTGATTTAGTATTATTTGTGTATAAAAAAGGCGGACGTTTGTTCGCCTTTTAAATATATTAGTTTAGGAGGTGTTAAAATGCCTATAAATATACCTCATGAATTGCCAGCCTATAAGAAGCTGCAAAATGAAAATATTTTTGTAATGTCAAAAGAGCGTGCAGAGCATCAAGATATAAGACCGTTAAAAATTATTATACTAAATATTATGCCAAAAAAGATAGAGACTGAAACACAAATTTTAAGATTACTTAGTAATACTCCATTGCAGGTGGACATTGAATTGCTTTATCTTGAATCTCATGTTTCAAAAAATACTCCTATTAGTCATCTTAGTAATTTCTATACAACTTTTGAACAGATTAAAAACAATAAATATGATGGAATGATAATTACCGGTGCTCCGGTAGAACAACTTGATTTTGAACAAGTGGATTATTGGATAGAAATTTCCGAAATAATGGAATGGTCAAAGAAAAATGTTTTTTCTACAATGCATATTTGCTGGGGAGCACAAGCAGGCCTATATTATCATTTTGGTATTCCTAAATATATACTTCCGAAGAAAATATTTGGAATTTTTCCGCATAAAATTGAGTATCATCAGGCAAAATTATTAAACGGATTTGATGATGAGTTTATGGTGCCACATTCTAGGTATACTACTATTAAAAAAGAAGATATTGAAAAAATAGATAGTCTTCAAATTTTGGCATCTTCCGAACTTGCCGGAGTACATATTATTGCAAATAAAAACGGCAGACAATATTTTATTATGGGACATGCTGAATATGATCGTGAAACATTGTCTGAAGAGTATTTTCGTGATAAGGAAAAAGGGCTGGAAACAGCACTGCCATATAATTATTTTACAGGTAATAATCCTGATAATACTCCGACATTAAGTTGGAAATGTCATGCAAATTTGATGTTTTCCAATTGGTTAAATTATTGTATTTACCAGTCTACACCATATGATATTACTGAGCTTGATCTATTAAATTGGGAATGGGAACCGGGACTTTAGTCATTAGTAAATAAAAAGCTGTTGATGAAAATTATCATCAACAGCTTTTTTTAAAAGTTTATTAGATCTTATAAGTCTATAATTATGCGTTTTAATATAATCCAATCAAATACATTAACTTTATTATCAGAATTCATATCAGCTAAGGAATATTGCAATTCATCAAGCGAATACATTTTAAGGAGATATTTTTGTAATAAAACTAAGTCAGAAATTGTCAGTAGATTATCCTTATCAATGTCACCCTTACGGTATTCAGGTGATGGTGTAGTAGGATTTGGAATTTCATGACCTTCTATAATTGAATAATAAGCGGGTTTAGCAGAGAAATCCTCATTAAATAATAATGGACATTTGTTTGCGCGCCAACTTTTATCGTCAGTTGTTCCCCAAAATACAACGGCAGATATACTATCAGCATATTCTTCGCATGCATCCATAATTTCATTATATATTTGAGCTTGCTTTTTAAAACCTGATTCTGTTAAATCAGTAGTTGTTATATCAAGTTCAGTTACCTGAATATCAAGACCTGTATCTACAAACGCTTTTAAAGCCTTTTTATATGCTGAAGCCGAGGGAAAATCAACATCAAGATGAGACTGCATACCAATACCGTCAATAAGATCTTTTTCTTTTAGTTCATTTGCCATGTTAACTATTGCTGTAGTTTTGTCAGGCATATATTCATTAAAGTCATTATAATATAGTTTACAACCATCCGGAGCATATTTTCTTGCAAATTCAAAGGCGGGTTCAATAAATGAATTGTCTCCGAAAATCTTTACCCAAGCCGAATAATTAGGATTTTCGGATTGTCCTCCGCCTGTTCTTGGGGAACCATTGTCTAACCAAGCTTCATTTACAACGTCCCAAGCATAAAAATCAACAGTTGGATATTCCGTTTCCAGAGCAGCAAATACATTTTTTATATAGTTTTCCATACGTTGAAGCATAATTTCTTTAGAAACCCAGTTTCCGCTGTCAGAAAATCCTTCTTTAAAGAACCAGTCCGGAGTTTGACTGTGCCATACAAGCACATGACCTCTTACAGAAATATTATTATCTCTGCAAAAATCCAGAATTTCTTTGGCACTGGAAATATCTACAATAGGATTAGTTTCGCTTCCGGAAGCAATTGTTGCCGCATGATCAAGAATAGATTCAGGTTTAAGTTCATTGCCCGGAGTAAGGCTGTTATAATGTTTTTTAATTAGATCTTGAGCAGATTTAGGTGCAAGTTCCGAAGTGGTAACGGCGCCTCCTATTTTAAAATATGAAGAGTAAATATCTTTTAAGGATGGAATATTTTGTTGAATTTCATGAACCGGAGCAGTTTTTATTTCAAAATCATCAAGGTATATATTGGCAGTGTCATTACATTCAAAATATAAATATGCATTTGTTACATTTTTAGGAATAATAAATTTACCATTAGACATATCAATCCAGTTGCCTTCTGATACAGCAGATAGTACGTCTATATAATGTCTATTTCCAGATGAATCAGTATAATCCAGTTTTAAACTAATATTATTATACCATTGTGCTTTTGCTTTTGCACTGACTATATATTCAACTCCTGGTTCTAGAATATTGTCAAGAGAAATCCAGGGCCCGTGCCATCCTTTTTCTCTGTTACTGCATTCCAAACAGCTTGTACCGCTAAATGAATCATTATTTACAATTTTCAATACTTCAACACCTCCTCTTCCGGTAAAATCGTTTTTACCGTCTTCAAAACCGGTTGAGTAAACAACAGACGATGAAGATTCTTCAGCATCTACTGTAAAAAATGATGTGGATTCAGAATTTTGGTTTGATGCATATGAGACCGAAAGTACCGAGCATAGTAAAGCAGGACTCATAAATCCAGCAAAAATTTTTTTATATATTTTATTCATAAAAACCTCCATTTTTTAGACTTATTAACTATATTTTATCACATAAAGTTAAAAATGTCAATTACTTTGTATAATTTTAATAAATTTTTTATTATACTATTATTTATATAAGATTTTTTAACAATTTCATATATATTTTCTTAAATATACTTAAATTACTATATATTTTTTTAGCTGTTCTTAAACTTAATTCTAAAATGTAGTTTGCCTCTTCATCTTCAATTGGTTCCATACTCCATTTGGCTTTTAGAGCAATATGGGTCGCACTTAAAAATTCATCAGCATCAAATATATTTTCAGTTTCTTGTTGTGCATATAATGCAAAATCTATATACTGCATATTACTATTTGTTATACCTTTAAATTCAAGTAATTTAATTATATAATCATATGCGATCAAAGATTTTTTTCTATTATTTAAATGTGTAAGCATGTCATTTCTTTTATTTACTATTACAAAATGTTTGATTAATATAAATACTATAATCATTATAACAGAAGTAAATAAAATAATTTTAACTAATGAACTAAAGGTGACTGCCGAGTATACTTCCTGGTTATTATTAACTTCGTTTGAACTAGTTTCATTAGGGGTTAATTTTTGTTCTTCAGAAGAGGATAAATGAGTATTTTCAGATAAATCAGTTTTTGATGGAGTAGATGATACAGAAGTAATTATTGTTTCAGATGTGGAAGTAGTACTTTGCGTAATAGAATGAGTTGTATTTGTATTGTTTTCAAAGGCTGCGGCTGCGGAGGGTGTGAATTCATATGGAACCCAGCCTAAATTGTCAATATATATTTCAGCCCAAGCATGAGCTCGACTATCTTTAATATCTACTTTATAAGTATTTTTTTCAGTAAAATTTTCTTCATTAAAATCATCTGATAAAAGAACATATCCTTCTGCATATCTAGCTGGAATTCCTGCCATTCTGGCTAATATTACACCTGATGTAGCGAAATGAACACAATATCCTTTATGATTTTGGGTTAAAAAATAATATACAAAATCTTCTGAATTAGGTGTTTTACCGGGTGAAAGACTATATTCTGCATTATCAGACAATATTTTTTTTATTGAATTCAGTTTTTGATATATATTTTCATTTAAAATATCCGAATTAACAATAAATTTTTCATATAAGTATTTCATATCGTTGGTATCGGGTATAGAGCAGTAGTTTTCATATACAAAGTCAGTATATTGCTTAAATGAATAATTACTGTTATAATTATTATCATTTATCATTTCATAAAAGTTATTTTCGTTAAATTGATCAGTACTTACCTTAAATGAATATTCTTTAAAATTCTCAAGTTTGGTAATCGTGTCGTTTATATATGTTATCTCACCATTTGGTATAGAAATATAAGGTATATAATTGTATTTTTCATTGTTGTATTTTGATTTAATTTTCATATCAACAAGATCTGTAGGATATTTGGAGATATAATAGTCAGTTAACATATCTTGTGGAAAT
The DNA here is from genome assembly GCA_949745795.1 of uncultured Oscillospiraceae bacterium. Taxonomy (GTDB): domain Bacteria; phylum Bacillota; class Clostridia; order Oscillospirales; family Ruminococcaceae; genus Porcipelethomonas. Next base: position 21,294 of record CATKAZ010000076.1, read on the forward strand.
GTTTCGTTTTTATAAAAATTTGAAAACATATCGTTATAAGATTGATATAATGAATTAGAAAAATCAATCCACTTATTATTTTGATATTCAGTACCTGTATAACCTTTAAGATATACATTATCATGAATTTTCAGGTTAGTTTCTATAATAAGGTCTGTTGTTTCACTAAAGGAAACAGAGTTTAAATTGCCAAGTTTATGATTATAGATTTTTGAATTTCCTATACCTAATGAAGCTGAAAAACGTTCTAAGCTAGTTCCTAGGTCTTCAAATGAAAATTCACTTGCCGCATTTTTTATGTTTGAGCGTACTTGATTTATTTTATCAGACCGAGAATATCCTGAAAAATCTGATATGATTTTTATAAAAGAGAAAATTATACAGCATATGATAACTATTAACAGTCCGGATATACCTGCTGTACGAAATTTTATTTCCGGTTTTGCAAAAAATATATTGTTTTTTCTAAGAAATCCTGAAGTTTTTTTTCCTGAATACTGATAATAACCGGAATACTGAATAGTAATCAAACATGTCCAATAAATCAATAGCATTAAAATCGGCAGCATATCAGGAATTTTACCAAAATATAAACCACATTCAATAAATGGAAAAGTCCCTAAAAACCCAATAAAAAAATTAGGATGTACTAATGTTATATAACAAATAAGAAATACAAGAATAAAAACAGTAAAAGCTATAAATAATTCAGCATCATTTTTATTATTTATAGTTTGTATTTTGAAATATTCTTTTTTTTCAGGATGTATTGAAGTATAAGTTTGATTAAAAACTATTTTAAAACCTGCAATAAAATATGTCCATTTTTTATATAGTAAAAAGATATAAAATAATAGTATAGGAAATAATAATATTTTAAATTTTTTTGGCAATGTAAATAAAATTGAAAAAATTATAAAGAAAAAAATTGAGTAAAATTTTATTGAATTTGTATTTATATTTATATTAAACATTGAAATATAAGAAAAGACAGTACCCCATATTCCCAAAAAAGCTATTAGCATCAGAGGAATAATATTAAAGAATTTTACACTTTTTGGTACTGACAGATTCATACAGTCAATAATTCTAATACCATTATAAGTGTTAGTATTATGTTTCATAAATTCATCCCTTGTCATTTAGAATTTTTTCAATATTTTCATTGAATTTTCCAGCAGGAATTTCAGCTATTGTCAAATTCTCCAAATATTTAAATTTACTTTTTGAAAAGGTATCACTAACAAATATTAAAGACTTTTCGGTTGAATAGTTATTATCAAATAATTTTATAATATTATAATTATTTTCATATTTATTTGTAATAAAAAATAATTCTGATTTATTTATGCATGCTTTGCCAATGTCATTTATTATCGAATAATTGTAATCGACAATAAAATTGTTCATAAGTAAAATTGTTATTTCTATAAGAGTATCAATATCAGAAATGTTAATAAATTCAATTTCTTGGGATTGGGGATTAAAATAACAGATTTCAAATGTTATTTGATTTTTTATCATTTGAGCTGAAATATTATAAAAAAGTTCTATAGCAGTATCTATAGAGTAAATAGAGTTTATTTTAATCAGGTCAAGAACGACAATAATAGAAGAGTTTACAGGTTGACTGTAATATTTTGTGATAAACTTGTTACGTTTAAAACTGAGATTCCAGTGAATTCTGTTAATTTTATCGCCTGGAATATAGCTTTTCAATTCAAATATTTCTGAAGGATCATCACCACTTTTTATTTTTGAATAAATATCATTATTGTCGTCATTAAGTACTTTTGAGATATGAGATATATTGTCAAAATCAATATTTGGCAATATATAAATATCTGTATTTATATTTGGTTTTATTTTGCATGAAAATAATTTAATAAAATCATAAATTTTTACTGATTGAATTTTTATATTTAAAATTCCGCAATAATCTGATGAAAGATAAAAATTAAGTTTTTCTTCAGTAAGCGGATGAATAGGAACATAAATATCCATATAATTTTTGATACCGGATAATTTATTTTTGTATTCAATTTTTATAAGACTATTCGAAAAAGGAAAAATAGTCTTATTTTTTATTGACAAAGTAAATTTACATTTTTCATTTTTTACTGATGTAGGGGACGCAGCAGAAATATCAAATTTTATTTTAAACTTTGCAATAAGTATTATAATTCCAAGCAATACCGGAAGTGATATAATAAAAATCATTAAGTATAATGATAAGTCTCCGATATATAGAAAATAAAATAAAATCGATATAATAATTAATATAAAATAAAATATTTTGGTAATAATCATAACAATAATTAACCTTTTATCTTAACTTTGGGTATAGGAACATTTTTAAGAATTTCATTTAATAAATCACTAACTGATAAACCATTTAATTTTGCCTTATGTTCTAATATAAGACGGTGTTCGGCAACATCTTTAAAAATATACGAAATATCATCTGGTATTACATAATTTCTACCGGACATTAATGCAACAGATTTTGCCATTGCTGTTAAGCTAATCACCCCTCTTGGACTGAGTCCTAATTTTATCATAGGATGTTTTCTTGTTGCATCTGCCAGACAAACAATATATGTATATATACTGTCATCGACATATATTTGTTCTGCGATTCTTTGAAAAATAACAATGTCATCTGCTGAAACAACCGGTTTAATTCTATTTAGTGAATCAGTATTTTTGTTTTTTAATATATTAATCTCATCTTTTATATCTGGGTATCCCATACTTAGTTTTATAGTAAAACGATCCAACTGAGATTCAGGTAGCATTTGAGTTCCTATTGAACCTATTGGATTTTGAGTTGCAATGACAATATAAGGTTTTGGAAGGTTAAAACTTTTACCTTCAATAGTAATACATCGTTCTTCCATAATTTCCAATAATGCCGACTGTGTTTTGCTGGAAGTTCTGTTTATTTCATCAGCAAGAAATAAATTACATATAGCTGAACCATGCTTATATTCAAATTTATTGTTGCCGGGATTATATACAGAGAAGCCTATAATGTCTGTAGGAAGAACATCCGGTGTAAATTGTATTCTTTTATAATCCAGTGAAAGAGCTTTTGAAAATGCAAGAGCCATAGTAGTTTTTCCAACGCCGGGCATATCTTCAATGAGAATATGACCTCTGGAAATAATCGCCATTAAAACTTTGGCAATAATGTCATTTTTACCAATTATTGCTTTATTTACCTCATAAAAAATTTTATTGATTTTTTCAGAAACAGCTGTTAAATTTGTATTAATATTCATCTTTGTTTTCCTTTCCATATAGACATAAAATATTATAGCATTTTTCTATAATAAATACAATTATTTTTTTATTATTTTTTGATAATTTTCTATTGAGTATAAAAATAAACAGAATATTATTAAAAATGAAATTGTATTTTACATATTTTTTATAATTTGTGCCAAAAATTTTAAACTTCATTGACAAAATGATTAAAAATGGATATACTAATTAATGAAATAGCATGTCGTGATTTGTTAAAAATAAAAATATTTGAAAGGCGGTCAATGTGAATATTTGGCATAATATAAGTCCTAAAAGAGTCAGTCCGGAAGATTTTGTTGCAGTTATTGAAATTCCTAAAGGCAGCAAAATAAAATATGAATTGGATAAAGAAACAGGTTTTATGAAACTTGACAGAATCTTGTACACTTCAACCCATTATCCTGCAAATTATGGATTAATACCAAGAACTTATGCAGATGACGGTGATCCTCTTGATGTACTTTTGCTTTGTTCTGAAACGCTTTATCCTATGACTCTTGTCAGATGTTATCCTATAGGAGTTATCAGAATGATTGACAGCGGACGTCATGATGATAAAATCATTGCAATACCTTATGATGATCCGACTTATAATACCTATAGAGATATTGATGAGCTTCCTAAGCATATATTTGATGAAATGATTCATTTTTTCAAGGTATATAAGGAATTGGAAAATAAAACTACTGCGGTAGACGAAATAGAAAATGCTGAAAGTGCGAAAATTATTATCGCCAATGATATAGAGCATTATATTAATAAATTCTGCAAATAAAAATCAGGAAGGAAAAATATGAAAATGACTGCAAAAGCAAGCGAAGTATTATTCAATTCAGAAGCAAGTGTAGCGCCTTTGGGAATTATTGCTCTTGAAGGTGCATCTGAACTCGGTAACAAAATTGACGGTTATCTTGTTGAATGGGCAAGAAAAGGCGGATATAACGTTGATACTCTGCTCATAAAGAACCAGTGCCCCAGGTTTGCTTCTGGTGACGGTAAGGGAATCATAGAATCTACCGTAAGAGGCAAGGATATTTTTATTGTAGTTGACGTAGGCAATTATAGCTGTACGTACAAAATGTTCGGCAAGGAAAATTCAATGTCTCCTGACGACCATTATCAGGATCTTAAAAGAATTATTCAGGCAATTTCAGGTAAGGCTCATAGAATCAATGTAATTATGCCTATTCTTTACGGAGGACGTCAGCATAGAAGAAGTTACCGTGAATCCCTTGACTGTGCATGTGCATTACAGGAACTTCAATCAATGGGAGTTTCAAATATTGTAACCTTTGACGCTCATGATCCAAGGGTACATAATGCTATTCCGCTAATGGGATTCGATAATGTTATTCCGTCATATCAGGTTTTGAAAGCATTGTTTAAAAATGTAGATAATCTGGTAATTAATAAGGATGAATTCATGGTAGTAAGTCCGGATGAAGGCGCATTGAACAGAAATATGTATTATGCTTCTGTATTAGGCGTTGATATGGGTATGTTTTATAAAAGACGTGATTATTCCAGAATTATTGATGGTCGTAATCCGATTGTTGCTCACGAATATTTGGGTAATTCGGTAGAGGGTAAGGATGTTTTTGTTGCTGATGATATAATTTCGTCAGGTGAGTCTGTTTTGGATATTGCTTATGCATTAAAGAAGAAAAATGCAAGAAGATTTTTTGCTTATTGTACTTATGCACTTTATACAAACGGACTTGAAAAATTTGATAAGGCTTATAAGGACGGGTATATTTCCGGTGTATTCGGAACGAATCTGACATATCGTTCTCCGGAACTTCTTGAAAGACCATGGTTTCATGAAGTTGACGTTTCAAAATATATTGCGTATTTTATTGCTTCCATTAATCATGATGTATCAATCGGTACTGTTATTGATCCTCATGAAAAAATAAAAGCGTTACTTTCACAACAATAATAATTACAGCCCTTTTTATATAAAAGGGCTGATATTTTATTTAAAAATATTTAACTTGAATTCCGGTTCTGCAATTGTAAAAATTTGACCACTAAGATAACCTAGAATTTCGGAGGACTGAAATTTAAATTCCAGACGATATGCACATAATTGCTGATGAAAAATTCCCATGCGTTTATTTATAGCGGTATTACCGTATTTGCCGTCTCCCAAAATGGGGTATCCCAAATAAGCAAGATGCGCACGAATTTGATGAGTTCTTCCTGTTATAAGATTAATTTCTGCAAGAGTAAAATTATTTTTTGTACATAGCACCTGACAGCCTGTAATTATTTCTTTGTATCCGTTAATCGGATCAGAAACAATATCTACTCGATTGTGCTGAAGCTTTTTCAGATAATCAGCTTTAACAAATCCTTCATTTGGAATTGTTCCGCAGCAAATACATAAATATCTTTTTTCAATTTCTCTTAAACGGATTTTTTCATTTATTTCTCTTAAAGCAGCAGCATTTTTAGCAGCAATAACAAGTCCTGTAGTATTTCGGTCAAGTCTGTTACAGATTGCCGGAGCAAATGAATTTTCTTTTTCTGGATCGTATTCGTGTTTATGATAAAGATAAGCTTTGATTACGTCAATTAAAGTATCATTGTTCATTTCAGAGCCTCTATGCACGTCTATGCCTGTGGGTTTGTTAACTATTATTATATTTTCGTCTTCATAAATAATATTTAGATTTTTATTAATATATGAGAAATGAATATTTGTTTTTTCTTCAAAAAACTCATCGTTTATATACATATCAATTATATCGTGTTCTTTAAGTATTTGTGAAATATCACATCTTTTTTTATTGACCTTAATCCTTTTTAAACGTATATATTTATATAAAAGTGATTTTGGAAGTTTAGGTACAGTTTTTAATACAAATTTATCAACCCTCTGTCCGCTGTCATTTTTATTTATAACAAATTCCTTCATTTATTTATCCTCTTATAATTAGTTTTTATATGGATATTATAGCATATGTTTCATTAAATTGAAACTGAAAAATATGAAATTATATAATTTTTAAAAAAGTACTTTTATTTTTTGTAAAAAAGGATTATACTATATAGTAGATAATGATGATTATAAGAGAAATTAGACAATATATTTTTTATTCGGAGGGAATATGGCTGAAAATATTCATAAAGGACATAGAGAAAGAGTTAGAAAGAAATTTATAAAAACTGGATTTACCGGTTTTGCTGATCATGAAAAGTTAGAACTTCTTCTATTTTATTCACGTCCTAGAGTTGATACAAATACAATAGCGCATAATCTTATTGATAAATTTAAAACATTAAGCGGAGTTTTTGAAGCTGATATTGAAATACTAAAAGAAGTTGACGGTATTGATGAATCCACAGCAGTATTGATAAAAATGATACCTGCGCTTACTAAAGAATATGTAAATTCAAAGGTCAGCTTGATGTCGATGGGCAGCTATAAGGCAGCATGTGAATACTTTAAAAATCAATTTTTGGGTGAAAGTATAGAAAAGGTTAGAATAGCATGTGTTGATGATAAGCTTAGACTTGTTGATTGTGCAGTTATTTCTGAGGGTGTTCCTGGAGCAGTAGAAGTCAATATACGTAAAATAGTAGAATTTACATATAAAAATAAATGTGAAAGTATAATAATGGCTCACAATCACCCGAATGGAGATTTTATTCCATCAGATGATGACATAAAAGCTACATCAGAAATGTTTAGAACATTAAAGCCTGTTGGTATAAAACTTCTTGATCATATTATTGTTGCCGGCGGTCAGGCAATATCATTGAAAGAATCGGGCGCATTTACGCTTTTAAAATAAGGAGAAATTATGAAAGAACGTAAATTTGAATTGGTAACTGATTATAAACCATCCGGAGACCAGCCAGAGGCAATAAAAAAACTAACAGACGGTGTAAAGAAGGGATTAAGAGAGCAGACTCTTTTAGGTGTAACCGGTTCAGGAAAAACTTTTACGATGGCAAATATTATTGCCAATGTAAATAAGCCTACACTTGTTTTAGCACATAATAAAATACTTGCAGCTCAGCTTTGTTCAGAATTTAAAGAATTTTTCCCGAATAATGCTGTAGAATATTTTGTCTCCTATTACGATTATTACCAACCGGAGGCATATGTACCGGGAACGGATACTTATATTGAAAAGGAATCTTCGATTAATGATGAAATTGATAAAATGCGTCACTCTGCTACAACGGCTCTTTCGGAGAGAAATGATGTAATAATTGTATCGAGTGTTTCCTGTATATACTCTTTGGGTAGTCCGGAAGATTACCGTTCAATGGTAGTTTCTGTAAGACAAGGAATGGAAAAGTCAAGAGATCAGCTTTTAAACGAGCTTGTTGCAATACAGTATGAAAGAAATGATATAAATTTCGTTAGAAATAAGTTTCGTGTCAGGGGAGACGTTGTAGAAATTTTTCCGGCATCATCAAATGAAAAAGCAATAAGAGTAGAGTTTTTCGGTGATGAAATTGACCGTATAACAGAAATTAATGTACTGACCGGAGAGGTTTTGACTATACTTAAGCATGCAGCAATTTTTCCTGCCAGTCACTATATTGTAAGTGGAGATAAAATGAATGATGCGATAAAAAAAATTGATAAAGAGCTGGCGGAAAGAATAGAATATTTTCAATCGGAAAACAAATTGATTGAGGCACAGAGAATCGCTCAGAGAACTCATTATGATATGGAAATGCTTCAGGAAATAGGTTTTTGCAGCGGTATTGAAAATTATTCAAGAATTTTGTCAGGACGTCCTGAGGGAAGTACTCCTATGACGCTTTTGGACCATTTTCCGAAAGATTTTCTTTTGCTTGTAGATGAGAGCCATGTAACGATTCCACAGGTAGGAGGAATGTATGCCGGTGACAGAGCAAGAAAAAAAACCCTTGTGGAATTCGGTTTCCGTTTGCCCAGTGCCTTTGACAACAGACCGCTTAATTTTGATGAATTTTATGATCATATTAATCAAGTTATTTTTGTCAGTGCAACTCCTAACAAATTTGAAAGGGAGAAGTCACAGCAAATAGTCGAACAGGTTATACGTCCTACCGGTCTTGTAGATCCGGAAATTATTGTAAAGCCGGTTCAGGGACAAATTGAGGATCTTCTTTCCGAAATAAATAAGCGTACTGAAATCAATGAACGAGTTTTGATTACAACTCTTACAAAAAAAATGGCAGAGGATTTGACTTCATTTTTAGACGATGCGGGAGTAAAAGTCAGATATCTTCACCATGATATAGATACTATTGAACGTATGGAAATTATAAAAGATCTTCGTGAAGGAGAATTTGATGTACTGGTTGGAATTAACCTTTTAAGAGAAGGTCTTGATATACCGGAAGTGTCTCTTGTTGCAATCCTTGATGCCGATAAAGAAGGTTTTTTAAGAAGCGAAACCTCACTTGTGCAAACTATAGGACGTGCAGCGAGAAATGCTAAGGGACAAGTTATTATGTATGCTGATTCTGTTACTAATTCTATGGAAAAAGCAATAACCGAAACGGAAAGACGCAGATCCATTCAGATAGCATATAATGAAAAGCATGGTATTGTTCCTAAAACAATAAAGAAAGAAATCAGAAAAGTACTTGAAATATCTTCAAAAGAAACAGTTGAAAAGAAAATTGACAAAAAGCTTTCTAAAGCTGAAAAGGCTGAACTTATTTCAAAACTTAAAATGGAAATGAAAGAAGCGGCAAAAATGTTGGAGTTTGAACATGCTGCCTATCTTAGAGATAAAATTAAGGAATTAGAGGGAAACAAATGACAGATAAAATAATTATTAAAGGTGCAAGAGAACATAATTTAAAAAATGTTGATTTGGAAATACCCAGAAACAAACTTATCGTTATGACAGGTCTTTCAGGTTCAGGAAAATCATCTCTTGCATTCGATACTATTTATGCGGACGGTCAAAGAAGATATATGGAAAGTCTTTCATCGTATGCAAGAATGTTTTTGGGACAAATGGAAAAACCGGATGTTGATAGTATTGAGGGATTATCTCCTGCAATATCAATTGATCAGAAAACCACTTCTAAAAATCCCCGTTCGACAGTTGGAACTGTAACAGAATTATACGATTATCTGCGTCTGCTTTATGCCAGAATAGGAATACCTCACTGTCCTGTTTGCGGAAGGGAAATAAAACAGCAGACGGTTGATCAGATAGTTGATAAAATATTTGAACTGGAAAAGGGAACTAAAATTCAACTATTAGCGCCTATTGTCAGAGGAAGAAAAGGAACTTATGTAAAGGAATTGGATAATGCAAGGCGTTCAGGTTATGTTCGTGTAAGAATTGACGGAAGTATGTATGATCTTTCCGAGGAAATAATTCTTGATAAGAATAAGAAACATAATATTGATATTGTGGTAGATCGTTTAGTAATAAAAGACGGCATAAAATCACGTCTTACCGATAGTATTGAAACAGTAATCTCACTCTCAGGAGGAATGCTTGCAGTAGATGTAATAGGCGGAGAAGAATTACTGTTTTCTCAGAGCTATGCATGTCCGGAGCATAATATTAGTATAGAGGAACTAAATCCCAGAATGTTTTCATTTAATAATCCTTTTGGAGCATGTGCTAAATGTACCGGTCTTGGTACATTTTCCAGAATAGATCCTGACCTAATAGTTCCCAATAAGGATTTGAGTATCAGACAGGGAGCAATAAAGGCGAGCGGTTGGAATACACTTACCGAAGGTTCTATTGCTATGATGTACTATAATGCTATAGCTAAAAAGTATAATATCAGTCTTGATACACCTTTTAAAGATTTGCCTAAAGAAGCGGCTGATGCATTTTTATACGGAACAAAAGACAGGCTTGAACTTCAGATAATCGATTCATTCGGAGGCGGTGTAAGATACAGTAAATTTGAGGGTATTATTAACAATCTGGAAAGACGATATAAAGAATCCAGCAGTGAATATTCTAAAAATGAAATCGCGGATTGTATGAATGAAATAAACTGTCCGGAATGTAAGGGTGAACGACTAAAAAAAGAAAGTCTTTCAGTAACAATAGGCGGAATAAATATTATTGATTTTACTAAGCTTTCTATATCAGAGGCTCTTGATTTTATAAATAATCTTGAACTGACTGAACGTGAAATAATGATTGCAGAAAGAATTATTAAGGAAATACGTGAGAGACTTGGTTTTTTAAAAAGTGTAGGGCTTGAGTATCTTACACTTTCTCGTTCCTCAGGTACGCTGTCAGGCGGTGAAAGTCAGCGTATACGTCTTGCTACACAAATAGGATCTTCACTTATGGGAGTACTGTATATCCTGGATGAGCCTAGTATAGGTTTGCATCAGCGTGATAATGACAAGCTTATCGAAACACTTAAGCATTTACGTGACATTGGTAATACACTTATAGTAGTTGAGCATGATGATGATACTATGCTTGCAGCTGATTATATTGTTGATATCGGACCGGGAGCCGGAGTGAATGGGGGAGAAGTCATATTTTCAGGAACTGTAGATGAATTGCTAAAATCTGAAAATTCCATTACAGGACAGTATCTAAGCGGTAAGAAAAAAATTCCTCTTCCGGAAGAACGAAGAAAAGGAAACGGTAATTATCTGATAATAAAAGGGGCAGCAGAGAATAATCTAAAAAAGATTAATGTTAAAATACCTCTTGGCGAACTGATTTGTGTTACGGGAGTATCAGGTTCAGGTAAGTCATCGCTTGTAAATGAAATATTGTATAAGCATCTGGCTGCAAAGCTGAATCGAGCAAAAATTAAATCCGGTAAATTTAAGTCTATTGAAGGATTAGAAAATCTTGATAAAGTTATATGTATTGATCAGTCTCCAATCGGAAGAACTCCCAGATCAAATCCGGCAACTTATACCGGAGTATTTACTGATATACGTGAACTTTTTGCACAGACAAGCGATGCCAAAACTCATGGCTACGGTGCGGGAAGGTTCTCCTTTAATATTAAAGGCGGACGCTGTGAGGCATGTGAAGGCGATGGCATAAAAAAAATTGAAATGCATTTTCTGCCGGATATCTATGTACCATGTGAAGTCTGCAAAGGGAAAAGGTACAATAGAGAAACACTTGAAATTTTATACAAAGGAAAATCAATTTATGATGTTCTTGAGATGTCTGTTGACGAGGGAGTAAAATTTTTTGAAAACCATCCTAAAATACTCCGCAAACTGAAAACATTGCAGGAGGTTGGACTGGGGTATATCAAAATCGGTCAGCCTGCTACAACACTTTCAGGCGGTGAAGCACAAAGAGTTAAATTATCAACTGAACTTTCCAAAAGAGCTACAGGTAAAACTATTTATATTCTTGATGAGCCTACAACAGGTCTGCATACAGCTGATGTCCACAAGCTTATAGAAGTTCTCCAAAAGCTTGCAGACACCGGAAATACAGTATTAGTAATTGAACATAATCTTAATGTCATAAAGGTTGCAGATCATATTATTGATCTTGGTCCTGAGGGCGGTACAGGCGGCGGCACTGTTGTTGTAAGCGGTACTCCTGAAGAAGTAGCAGATTGTCCTCAATCATACACAGGTAAATACCTGAAGAGCTACTTAAAATAATTTTGTCGGCGAAACTTTATTAAATATATCAAAAATTTTCGGATAACTTTTTTTGATTCTTAATGGTTTCATCGACATATCCGTAAAACAATGGGTGGTGCTTCCGGTTGAACGAAGCTCACCTGTTTTTAGGTCGCAGATTTTATATTGTACTTCCATTTTAAATCCATTGAATTTACTTATTGCGGCGTAAATTAATATGGTATCCCCAAAACGTACAGAGTTTTTATAACTGCACTGAGCTGATAAAACAGGCAGCATTATACCTTGTGATTCCATTAAATCGTAGGGATAACCAACCTTTTCCATGAAGTTTACTCTTGCTTCTTCAAACCAGCGTATATAATTAGAATGATGTACAACGTTCATTTTATCCGTTTCATAATAATATACATTTCTTTCATATACGTGAATATTTTCCATTTATATTATCCTCCATTTTTGTTTTCTTTATTATAACACTGACTTGGAAAAAAGGCAAATTGGAAATTTAGAATATATATGTTTTTTATATAATAAAAAATATTTGAGGTGAAAAATAATATGACTTTTGGATTTTCATATATAGGATTAATTTTTTTAATTATGCTTTTAGTACCGAACTTCTTTTGGATAAAAAATAAACCTAAAGATTATGAAAAATATGAAGTTAATGAAAGTAAGCTGCTTCTGATATTTGAGAGACTCGGTGAAATATCAGTGTCAATTACGATACTTATTTTTTCTGATTTCAATATTAATACAATTTCGGTGTGGTCTGTGTGGATTATTATATCTTTTTTAATAATGATTCTATACGAATTTTATTGGATCAAATATTTTAAAAGTGAAAAAACAATGAATGATTTTTACAGCAATTTTTTAGGAATACCTGTTGCAGGCGCTTCTTTACCGGTTTTAGCCTTTTTTATTTTGGGGATATACGGAAAAAATCCTGTTTTAATAGTATCAGTAATAATTCTTGGCATTGGACATATAGGTATTCATTTTAATCATAAAAATGAAATAAAAAATATTTTTAAATGAATATCTCTTGATTGGTATCATAAAAAATGATATAATTATTTTATATAAAAAGAAGAATTGCAGGACAGTTATAAGGGAGGACAACTTGAAAAAAATTTTTTCGGTTTTATCGGCGTTGATTTTAGCATCATCATGTGTGTTTTTTGCAGGATGTTCAGAAACAAAATCGACTGGCTCTGATTTTACATTTGATTATGCAATGGTAGGAAATCCGGAAAGTCTTGATCCGCAGTATGCGTCTGACACAAGTTCTATGACTGTTATCGGAAATTTATTTACCGGACTGTTTACTATGGATGACAATGGAGTTCTTTCAAACGGTGTGGCAGAAGATTATTCTATATCCAATGACGGTCTTACTTATAAATTTAAACTTCGCAGTGATTGTTACTGGTTTTATGATAAAAATGAAGATGAAGCGGTAGATGAAGGTGAGTATTTTCCTGTAACTGCTCATGATTTTGTTTTTGCATTTCAGCGAATTTTTAATCCGGAAACATGTTCTCCGCACAGAGAAACCTTTTTATGTATAAAAAATGCAAAGGATATTATTGCAGGTTCTGCTGATTATAAATCTATAGGAGTTTCGGCAACAAGTGACTCTGAACTTGTTTTTGAACTTGATTATCCTAGTGCCGGATTTCTTAGTTCTTTGGCATCTTCTTCAGCTATGCCGTGCAATGAGGAGTTTTTTTATAATACAAAAGGTCGTTATGGATTGGACGATAAATCTATAATTTCAAATGGAGCTTTTTTTGTAAGACAATGGTTTTATGATCCGTATGGTCATGATAATTTTGTTTATATGCAGCGTAATTTGGCAAATAATAAGTATGATAAGATTTATCCTGTAGCACTTAATTTTTATATTAAAGATAATTATGAAGAATCAGTAGAAAGTTTTTCTAATGGAGATTCAGACGTACTTATTTCATTTATTAATGACAAAAAGAAATATAAAGATAATAATATTAAAAAATATGATAATTATACATTGGGAATAATTATCAATTCCGATAATCCAAGATATAATAATCTTAATATCAGAAAAGCTTTGGCATATGGAATTGATAAGGAAAGTTTTGAAGGAAAGCTATCAGATGATCTTCAAGCAGCTTATGGTATTATTCCTCCTGGTGTTTCATTTCTTAATAAAAGTTATCGTGAACTGAATTCAGAAAAAATTGCAGCAATTTCAATGGAAGGTACCACTATTGATTATAATCCGGAACTTGCAGTTTCTTTTTATGAGCAAGGAATGAATGTAATGAATTTGCAGTCCCTTGAAAATATTAAAATACTTGTTCCGGAAAACTTGATGGATACAGATTATCTGCATCTTGTTACTCAAAGTTGGCAGACTTTATTTGGATTTTATATAGGTATTGAAGAAGTGGCAGAAGATGAATATTATCAGCGAATTAAAGATAAAGATTATACAATGGCTGTATATCCCATGACCGGTGACTATAATAATCCTATAGCTGTTTTAGAAAATTTTGAATCAGGATATAATAATATAGGTTATTCTAATTCTAAACTGGATAGTCTTATTAGCGAATTACGAAATCTAGATAACTATAATAATGGAATTCAAAAATATTTAGAGGCTGAGAAGATTATATTAAATGATTTTAGTTTTATTCCTGTGTTTTATAAATCTGAGTATGAAATAATGGGCACAGGAAATGATGATATTTTCTATGATCCTTTTACAAAACAGTTATTTTTCCGACACGCCAAGTATTTCGAATAAATTTAATTTATTTACTATCAAGATGCTGTAAATATAAAAAAATGTACTTATTTCTTGATAAACTTTTTGCATATTGTGAATTGAATTATTTTCTTTTTGGTGATAAAATAATATATGTTGTTTGTTTTTAAATTTATTTAAAAGGAGAAATTATAATGAATATTAAAAGAATACTTGCAATTGCTTGTTCAGCAGCAATGCTTGCGTGTCTTTCGGCTTGTAAAGACTCATCAGATGATGAGAGTAAGAAAGAAGCAACTGAGGAAACAACTGAGATTGTAACAGAAGCTGATAGTGACAGTGATTCAGATATTGATATTGATAGTGATTCAGATTCTGACAGTAGTTCAGACATTGATTTAAACGGTGAAGATCCGCAAGAGTTAGTTTTAAATATTCTAAATATGGGATTTAAATCATCTTTTGGTGAAAATATGTCTGTAGATTATGAAGAAGACGCTCAGAACTATGTTGTTTCTGTTTGGCAGGATGGTTTAGCTGCAAACCTTAAAAATGAAGCAGCAGCGGATGCATGGAACACAATGATTGATACACTTAAATCTGCTATGGGTCAGATGACAGAGCCAATTCGTCAGATTGATCCGTCAGCAAATATTACACTGAACATTTTAAGTGATGAAGATCAGGAAGATATTCTTCTTACTATTAATAATGGTGAAGTAACATTTAATGCAGCTGAATAAATGTTTTATATAAATGCTCCGGTAATTATACCGGAGCATTTAATTTATTGAAGTTAATTTTTAACCAAAATTTAATTGAATTGTAATAATTCTTAAAAAAGTTGAATAAAATAGGAAATATATTCCAATATTTAAATTATCGGAGGCGATTCTTATTTTATTTACTTATAATTTTTGTTTAGGAATACTATCATCGATTGCGATGATATCTTCTGGAAATCAACCTCAGGGTATACAATATTATCCTGGAATGCACGGCAGTCATGAAACCGTAAATGAAATTGTTGTTACGAATGAAGAAACCGAAGGCATTGAAGATAACCCAATTAACGAAAACATAGAATTCTATGAAAACTGCTTAGAATCTGAAGAATCAGAAAGCGAAGAAATATGTGAATATGAATATTCTGATTCTAATATATTGTTTTCAGAAGAATTTGACAGTTCATTTAAGGCATATATGGATTATCGTTGTATTACGGATACCTCATCAATACAGTATGAATTGCAGCAACAGGCATATACAGATGAAAGAGGTTTTAGAAGAATAGGTGATGATTACTGTGTGGCTCTCGGCACAGGTATAACAGTAGGCTGCGGCGAGAGATTTCTTATAAGTCTCGACAGCGGATATAGTTTTACTGCTGTGGTTTCAGATGTAAAATCAGATGAACATACAGATGCAACAAATTGCTATGTTCCAAGAGGAGATAATTCCGGAAATGTAGTTGAATTTATAATTGATACTGATTATGCCGAAAGTAATATGCTGTCCAGCGGAAATGCCGGGTATTATGATGATCTTAGCGGAAATATTATATCTGTAGATGTTATTTAAAAATATTTAACAACCCCTTGTAATTTTAACGTACCGTTTTAAATTACAAGGGGTTAAAAATTATTTTAATCAATTTCGTGTTCCGTTATAATGGTTTTGACCGTATTATAAAGATAGGGTTTAAGAATTTCAAGTTTGACAGGTTCATTATAAAGAATAGCAGAATAAATAGTGGAACTTACTAATTCAACTATCATAAATAACATGATTTCAGGATCCTTTAATTTTTTTGGAGAATCATTTATCATAGTTTCATAAACATTTTTAAAATTATAATCATCTTCATTTTCCGGAGATGTTAAGGCATTTTTAAATATTCCCCAGCTTAAATTTTTTGAGATGAACGTTAACAGTGATTTATTATCATTTAATTGATTTATGATATTATCAATTATAAAAATTATACCGTCCTGGAAACTTAGCTTGGGGTGTTTGTGCATTTCATCAATTGCATTTTTGAATAATTGGCTGGACTTATGAGAAATCAGTTTATTTTTAATATCATATTTATCTTTAAAATATAGATAAAAAGTTCCTTTGGCAACTCCTGCTCTTTCAACAATTTCTGATATAGAAGTCTGGCTAACGCCTTTAGTTGTAAACATACCAAAAGCAGTATTTAATAATGAATCGCGTTTTTTCTTTTTATTTATATCTAATTTTCCCATAACAAGATATCCTTTATTTTTATTTATCTTAATTATATAATAAAATTATAAAAATGTCAATTAAGCAAAATGACTAGTAGTCATTATTTTGGAAAAGTTCTGGTTGTGCAAGGCTACAAAATAATGACTATTAGTCATTATTTTCATGTTTTTCTATTGACTTTACTATATGATAGAATTATAATAATATTATTAAATGACCAACAGTCATATTTATGAAAGGAGCAGTATTGTGGTTAAGTTTGGAAAGTGGATTGCAAAACATCGTATTCTTATTTTGATTATTGGGATGTTATTGTTAATACCATCAATAATTGGATTTATAACGACAAGAGTTAACTATGATATTTTATCTTATCTGCCAAAAGACATTGAAACAATGAAAGGGCAGGACATACTCATGGAGGATTTTGGCAAGGGCGGTTTTTCTATGGTTATGATTGAGGGAATGTCTGATAAAGATATTGTCAAAACCAAAAAGGAAATAGAGTCAGTAGATCATGTTGCTGATGTAGTATGGTATGATACAATTGCTGATATAAGTATTCCCAAGGAAATTCTTCCGGATAATCTTTATGATTTTTTTAACTCTGGTGATTCTACATTAATGGCAGTGTTTTTTGATGATGCGTCATCAGGTGATGGAACAATGGCTGCTATTGAAGATATACGTAAAATTGCCGGTAATCAATGCTTTGTAAGCGGAATGTCAGCAGTTGTTACAGACATTAAAAATCTTTCCAATGAGGAATCTATTATGTATGTTGTAATAGCTGTATTGTTAGTTAGTCTTGTTCTGGCTTTTACAATGGACTCATTTTTAATACCGGTTTTCTTTATGCTGAGTATAGGAATGGCTATTATTTATAATTTAGGAACGAATGTCTTTTTAGGTGAAATTTCGTTTATTACAAAGGCACTTAGTGCGGTACTTCAGTTGGGCGTTACGATGGACTTTTCAATTTTCCTTTGGCATAGTTATCAGGAAAATCAAGAGCGGTTTCCCGGTGATAAAGAACGTGCTATGGGGCATGCCATCTCAAATACAATATCATCTGTTGTGGGAAGCTCGCTTACAACAGTTGCCGGATTTCTTGCAATGTGTTTTATGAGCTTCACATTGGGAATGGATTTAGGAATAGTCATGGCAAAAGGTGTTGTATTAGGTGTTATAGGTTGTGTTACAATTCTTCCGGCTTTTATTTTAACATTTGATAAAGCTATAGAAAAAACTAAGCATAGGGATATTATTCCATCACTTGATAAAGTCGCTGCATTTATAGTAAAACGTTGGTGGGTGTTTCTTATAGTGTTTGCGGTAGCTTTAGCGCCTGCAATTTATGGTTATACACATTATGATGTTTATTATAACTTTGATACAATGCTTCCTAACGAAACAGATAGTGTGGTAGCAAATACAAAACTTGCTGAAGAATTTAATATGAATTCAACTCATATGCTTCTTGTTGATTCAAATATGAAATCCAAGGATGTAAATAAGATGTTGGGAGAAATGGAGGAAATTGACGGTATAAGCTTTGCCCTAGGAATGGATACGCTTATAGGTTCGGCAATTCCTCAGGATGTAATTCCAGATTCCATAAAGTCGATATTAAAGAGCGATGATTGGCAGCTAATGCTTATTGGTTCTGAATATAAAACGGCTTCTGATGAGGTAAATAACCAGATTTCAAAGTTAAACAATATAGTTAAAAAATACGATAATAAAGGTATGCTTATTGGCGAAGCTCCTGCAACAAAGGATCTTATTAAAATTATGGATCATGATTTTAATACCGTAAGTGTTGCTTCTATCGGTGTTATATTTATATTAATTGCATTGGTTTTGAAATCTGTTTCACTTCCGGTTATATTGGTTGTGGTAATTGAATTTGCTATATTTGTAAATATGGGCATACCAGCTTATACAAATACAGTTTTACCGTTTATTGCATCTATAGTAATTGGCACAATTCAGTTGGGGGCTACAGTTGACTATGCAATCTTAATGACTACAAGATATAAAAAAGAAAGATCAAGAGGTAAAAGCAAAAAGGAATCGGTTTACATTTCACTATCAACATCTATGAAATCAATTATTGTCAGTGCTTTAGGATTCTTTGCAGCAACAGTAGGTGTAGGATTATATTCAAATATGGATATGATTTCATCTCTTTGTATATTAATGTCCCGAGGAGCGATAATAAGCATGTTTACAGTAATTTTGATTTTGCCGTCAATGTTTATGCTGTTTGATAGGTTGATATGCAAAACAACAATCGGGTTTAAACCTAAAAAATCATGAGGAGGCACTTATAATGAA
>CATKAZ010000077.1 GCA_949745795.1 uncultured Oscillospiraceae bacterium
AAGAGGTTAAGACACCGCCCTTTCACGGCGGAATCATGGGTTCAATTCCCGTACGGGTCACCACATCAATAAAAGAACTGGGATTATATAATCTCGGTTCTTATTTTTTGTCTTGTCAAAAAAAGATAGATTTTCAGAAAGACTGCAATTTCCGTCAAAGCACGGAAACTGCGGTCTTTTTTTTGCATTTTCCTGCCGACTTTTTTACTCTGTTTCGTATGTATTTTTTTATGATATTCATATACTGCACTTTATATAATCGTGGAGGAGTGGAAAGCTCAGGGGGAACTAATGAGGATTATAGCCAAATGATGGAAATGTGTTGATTATAAATATCGGTAAAATCTGAAATAAAAATTCAAAGAAAGACAAATATTTTTTCTACACATTAAAGCTCGGTGGATAACCGAGCTTTTGATGTATGTATTTAAAATTCGCCATTGGCGAATTAGTCAAATCTTCATATTAAAAACCAATGCTCCCCACAGCTATAATTCAAATTTATTCTTACAATAATGTCACATAAAAGGTTAAAATGTAATATAAATAGATGTCGAGTACAGGGTGTTTCTGTTATAATGTAATCACAAAGCGGTAATACAAGCGCTATGTTAAATATATTAAAATAAGGAGTGTAGAACAACATGATACTCAGCATGAAATTAATTAAAAAATTAATGTCCCGATTATTAATTATAATAATGATCGTCATTGGTTTTTTTAGTGTTAAAGGTTATCATATGTATAAAAACACTATAAAGGAGACACCTGTCACAGAAATTTTAGATAATATTAAAAACAAAGAAAATTTTGTTTCTTATGACGAATTGCCTCAATTATATATTGATGCGGTAATTTGTGCTGAAGACAAACGTTTTGAAAGTCATTTTGGCATTGACTTATTTGCAATAAGCAGAGCTGCATGGACAGATATAAAAACATTTTCCTTTGCCGAAGGAGGAAGTACAATTACACAGCAAATCGCCAAAAATCTGTTGTTTACGCAGGAAAAGAAATTAGAACGTAAATTTGCTGAAATTTTTGCCGCTTTTGCATTGGAAAAAGAATACAGTAAAAAGGAATTATTTGAAATCTATGTTAATACAATCTATTTCGGAAGCGGTTACTATGGAATATATGATGCTTCTCAAGGGTATTTCGGAAAAACTCCGTCCGAGCTTACCGAATATGAATCAATAATGCTTGCGGGACTTCCAAATGCTCCTTCCAATTATTCACCAAACGATAATATAGAGCTTGCCGAAAAACGAATGTCAGTCGTACTTGACCGAATGATAAAGTGTAAAAAAATTACTAAAGAAAAAGCCGAAAATATTATAAATGAAAATAACTGATACTATTACTAAACCAAATATTTATTCTATAATTAATCACAAAAACCAATTTGACAAATACATAAGATAATGATACAATATTAAAATGATTAAATAAAGAGGAGAAATACAATGAACAAATTAAAAAAAATATCAATTCTTTTTGCAGCTGTCCTATCATTGACTTTGCTGTCGTCATGCAGCAGTGATTCAAATAGCAAGGAAAAGTCCGGTAAATCCGACTCGTCAACGGCCGAAGATAAGACTGTTTTTGATTTTAAATTTACTGTAAACGGTGATGAGTACACTGTTCCTGCTTCTTTTAAAGAATTTGCAGATAAGGGATGGGTATATGACGGCGAAGCTGACGAAACTGTTCCTGCACATAAGTACTTAATAGGCGCATACATAGAAAAAGACGATATGGATCCTTCTGTGTACATTATGAATGATTCTGATGACGAAATAAACGTAACTGAAGGTAAAATATCCTGCATTGGTTTCGACCAGTTTGATATGAAAAACAACGAAATTAAATACGGTGATAATATTACATTGGGTAAAACTACTCTTGAAGAAGTAAAATCCGCTTTCGGCGAACCCGATTATGAAAATACTCTTGAGGATCTTGGTATTACCACAATAAAATACGAAAAAGATATCTATATTGAAGTTGAGTTTAAATTTGATGAGTCAGGCGTTCTTAACAGTTTTACTCTCACAAATCAGCCTACTGATTTTTAGTCATTAAAAAAATAAATCAAGCCGCAGATGAGTTCCTGCGGCTTTTAATTTTACATATTTTATGTACTATTCTGCTGACTTTGCATGCTCTGCAAAAATATTTTGAATTTCAGGATATTCTCCCAATCCTTTCATTATGCACTCAACTTCTATACCTTCTTTTATAAAAACATTTTTCCATGAAGTTTCTCCGTCCCCTGCCATATCGTTATACGCATGATCTCCAGCAACTATCATAAACGGCAAAAGTACAGCCCTTTTATATCCTTTTGTTTTTACTTTTAATACAACCTCTTTTAAATTCGGTTTAGCCTCAACAGTCCCTACAAAAACATTTTCAAAGCCTGCATATCTGAATTTTTCCTCAAGTACGGTATAAACAGAATTTATTTTATGTTCTGTTCCGTGTCCCATAAAAACCACGGCTGTTTCTACACTCCCGATGTCCTTAACATAGTCTGAAAGATAATTAACAGTTTCCCGAAAATCCTTATCCGCAGAAAGCAGAGGTTTCCCTATTTTCAAAGATTTAAACTTACCCTCATAGCTTCTTACAATTTCAGTCATTTCCTCATTTTCAATACCGTTTATAATATGAGTCGGCTGCACTGTAACTTCACTGATTCCTTCTGATACAAGTTTGTCCATAGCTTGTTCGACACTATCGACCTCAATACCGTACTGCACTCTAAGTTTGTTTATAATCATACGGCTTGTAAAAGCACGGCGAATTTCGCTTTCCGGACACTCCTCTGCTATTTTTCCTTCTATTGCATCGATTGCCCTTTCTCTTGACTTATTATAGCTTGTCCCAAAGCTGACAACAAGTACCACATGACTTTTTTGTATATTACTCATTATAATTTTTCCTTTTGATTTTTTATTATTCTAACATGTATTATTTATAAAGTCAACCAGCCTTTTGAAAAAGGCTGGGCGAAAACTTTTATGTCGGGTTTCATTAACTTAAATATTTTTATTATAGTCTCGTAAAGTTACCTTAAAAAACCTCCATAAAAGCTGGGCGAAAACTTTTATGTCGGGCTTTACGGAACTTAAAAAAAATCAAAAGACCGCATAAATCTGCGGTCTTTTGATAATTAAAAAGGAGAATTATATTTTATACAGATCCGAATAACGGCTCTGATGAATATTTATTTTTTGCTGATACACTATTACGGCATGTTATGGAAGCTGTAACTTCACTGCATATACTGCTTATAAAACGCCAGTCATTTTGTAAACTATGCTTCATACCTAAATATTTTTCATGTGCAGAGTCTATCATATTACTGCATATAGAAATACCTTTTTTATCATCAATATAATCAATACCGTTTATATTTTCAATATATTTGTGAAGCTTGCTTTCATATTCAACGTGCTGTTTAAGAGTACCTTTAAAATCCGGAGAATGCGGAAATGTAAAATAATCGGCAATAAAATGAATTATCCTGCCAAGCTCATAGTAATCGGATACTGTTTTAAGTTTATTTTGAAGCTTTGATACTGTTCTTTTTACATAAGAAATCGTACCATTATAAGTGTGTCCTTTTATATAGGTCAGAAAATTTATATCCGGAGAAATACATCCTGTTTCAAATGCAGTTGTTTTATATATTTTATTAAAATTCCTGTTACTAAAAGTAATGAGTCTTGCAAGCATTAAATGATCCTTTGTTTCCATTTATTATTCTCCTCTTTTCATTCCTCGTACTTCTATTATATTCCACTTTTATGATGGTTTTGCGAAAATCAGGTAAATAATCCATAAAATTTAAACTTGTATCAATATAAAATTGTTTTATTAAATTATATCAGTTAACTAAGCTTGATATGAAAGTTTTGGTTCCGCTTTTTTCAATTTTTTTCCTCAATCCTCTGCAAAATAAACCATCGAGTATTTATTAAAATATACCAGTTAACTAGCTTGATATGAAAGTTTTGGTTCTGCTTTTTTCAATTTTTTTCCTTCAATCCTCTGCAAAATAAACCATCGTGTATTTATTAAAATATACCAGTTAACTAAGCTTGATATGAAAGTTTTGGTTCCGCTTTTTCAAAAGCGGAGACTGTCGAGCCTAATTTGGATTGTAGCATTAGACTAAAGACGATATCAAAGTTTTTTTATTACTTTTTTTCAAAATTTATCTTCTTTAATACTTTGTTCAATTACCTGTCGAGCCTAATTTAGATTGTATTATTAGACTAAAGACGATATAAAAGTTTTTTGCTTACTTTTTTTCAAAAAAGTAAGTTACATGAGACCAAAGCTTATAGAAAGGGCATTATTTACTTTGTTCATGGAACCGTTGTCAAGCTCACCCATACGTTCCTTCAAACGTTTTTTATCAATAGTTCTGATTTGTTCAAGAAGAACGACGCTGTCTTTAGCGAGACCGCAGCCGTCAGCGCTTAATTCAATATGTGTAGGAAGCTTTGCCTTTTCTTTTTGACTTGTAATAGCGGCAGCAATAACAGTAGGACTGTGTCTGTTGCCAACGTCATTTTGAACGATAAGTACCGGTCTTATTCCGCCCTGTTCCGAACCCACAACAGGGCTTAGATCCGCATAGTATATTTCTCCTCTTTTAATAGACATAACCTTAATCTCCATTCTTTAATGTAAAAGAATCTTATGTAATTATTCTTACCGGATTTTTATTTTTTAAACCCATGATCAGAAATTATTTCAGTCCATATATTGACATTATATTACAGTACATACTATAAGGTGAATTCCCGAAAAAGTATGCTTGTATTATAAATGAAATGAAGAAAAATATTTTTTTCAATTACTATTTTCTTTTTATGAATTTTTTGTTATAATTAGTAATATACGTTTTAAAGGACAATAATAAATACGGAGATAATGCTGATGAATAAATATAAAAATCTTGCGTTTAATACTATAATACTAGCAGTGGGAACGTTCAGTTCAAAAATACTGGCGTTTTTTCTTACAAGACTTTATACTACCTACATGCCGTCTGAAACCCTTGGTACAAAGGAGCTTATTGAAACAACTGCCAATTTTCTTATACCTGTTTTTACATTTGCGGTTTCGGAGGCAGTTATAAGATACGGTCTTGACAGGGATTATGATAACCGTCAGGTTTTTTCAACTGCGATTATGATACAGGTTATGGGACTGCTGATTATGGGACTTTTATCGCCATTTTTGTCCTTTATACCATTTGTAAAGGGATTGACTCCGCTGCTTGTGGTATATGTAATTGTTTCAAGCTTTAGGCAGACCTGTTCACTGTTTATACGTTCAATAGGTTATGTAAAGCTATATGCATTTGACGGTATTCTTGCTACAGTAACTATTTTTATTTTTAATATAATATTTATATCCGGTCTGAAAATGGGTCTTAAAGGATTTTTTTTAGCTGTAATTGCTTCAGATCTTTTTTCAACGGTTTTTTTGTGGTCTATTGCAAGCTTAAGAAAATATTTCAGTATCAGATATGCCGACAGGGACGTTATGCATACTATGCTGAGATTTTCAATACCGATGATTCCGACATCTATAATGTGGATAATAACAGGCTTTTCAGACAGACTGTTTATAAAATATCTTGACGGCCCTGTCGGAACAACAGGAGATTCTGCTGCCGGAATTTATACCGCAGCGTCGAAAATACCGAATCTTGTGTCAATGGTATCAACTATATTTTTTCAGGCTTGGAATATGTCTGCAATATCGGAATACGGTTCAAAGGGTTTGGGAAGATTTTATCAAAAGGTTTATTCTGCTTACCAGTCTATAATGTATATAACGGCTGCAAGCCTTATACTTTTAGTAAAGCCGCTGTCCTCCATTTTATTAAACGACAGCGTTCACCCTGAATATGCTCAGGCAGTTCAGTATACTCCTGTATTAATACTGTCAGTTCTTATGTCTTGCTTTAATATGTTTTTAAGCAGTATATATACTGCCGCACAGCATACAAAAAATTCGTTTTGGACCAGTTTTGTTTCAACAGTATTAAATCTTGTTCTGAATATAATCCTTATTCCGAAATTCGGAGTTCATGGTGCTGTAGCTACAACATTTATCAGCTATGTTGTCTGCTATCTGATAAGAATAGTTGACGCAAGACGGTATATTTACTTTAGAGTTAATCATTTTACAACTTTTATAAATATATCGGTTCTTCTGGGAATGAGTCTGCTTACCATAAAAAAACCGGATTATTATATTATCTGTCTTGTATTTTTGACGGTATTTGTATTATGTACAAATTTCAGCGCAGTAACTTCAACCTTGAGAAAGGTATTGTCAAGGGGAAAAGGGTAATTTTAAATGAGGCTTTTTATTTATATTTTGTTAATTGCCGTTTTGTTTTTGCTTTATGTTTGCGCAGAAAACCGTATGCTTATAGTAAGGCGTTATAAAATCAGGACCGATAATTCAGGGGGTCAGAAGCCTGTGAAAATAGTACAGATTTCAGACATTCATAAAAGAAAATATTCAAACGGCTGGAACAGACTGGTTATGCATGTTAAGGAAATTTCACCGGATATGGTTTTTATAACAGGTGATCTTGTTTCACGTACCGAAACTTCATTGACAAGTACTCAAATGCTGCTTGAAAGGCTTTGCAGCATATGTCCTGTTTACTGTTCTAAAGGAAATCATGAGCTTGATTTAAGTGAGGAAATGATGGCAGAGTACCGTAAAATGATGAAAAAAACAGGAGCGGTATTCTTGGAAAACAGCAGTACAGTATTTGAAAAAGGAAGCTTTAAAATAAATATTTACGGAGCTGATCTGAAAAAATCAGTATATAAAAATGAAAACGGAAGATATACCGCTCTGGACAGTATGACATCTGACGAGCTTACTCAGAGTTTGGGGAATGCAAAGGACGGATTTAATGTTCTTCTTGCGCATAATCCGTTTTTCTTTGAAGAGTATGCAAAATGGGGTGCTGATTTAATTTTTTCTGGACATGTACATGGAGGAGCGGTTTATGTTCCTTTTATCGGGGGTATTCTTTCTCCCGAAAGAAAGTTTTTTCCAAGGTATACAAAGGGATTGTATAAAAAAGACGGTAAGTATATGCTTGTTTCAACAGGAATCGGTAAGCTTAGGGTTTTTAATCCGCCAGAGGTTTTGTATGCCGAGCTGTTTTTAAAAACGTAAGAACTATGGACATATAGATAAAAATATGATAATATTAAATAATAAAAATATAAAAAAGAGGGGAAAATTATGAATTACTCAAAAATTACTGATTTTAACGGTACTCCTGTTGCGGAAATTTCTGCCGGAGGATACACGGCAATGATCGCATATGAATTGGGTTCAAATGTGATCAGACTTCATGATGATAAAAACGGTATTGAATTTTTCCGTTTTAAAAAGGATAATCCGGCAGAGGTTATAAAACAGTCTGCCGAGGTGTGGGGACTTCCCTCGCTTTATCTTCCTAACCGTTTTGCAGACGGTGTGCTGAAAACTTCAGACGCTGTATATCATCTTCCTGTAAATGAAAAGGCTCCGTATAACAATCATATTCACGGATTTTTACAGAAAAGAGTTCATACTCTTTCCGAGCATTACGCAGATGATAACTGTGCAGTTGTAAAAACAAAATACAGATATGATGAAAATGACGAATTCTTTCAGTACTTTCCTGTGAGATTTCTTGCTGAATTTACATTTACTCTTTCAGAGTGCGGACTTGAACATAAAATCCGACTTACAAACCTCTCAGATAAAATGATGCCTATTTCTTTTGCTACACATACTACTATTAATTCTCCTTTTGTCGAAGGAGGAAAGGAAGAAAATATACGTCTTACCGTACCGGTACGGAAAAGATGCCTGTTAAACGAACGCTGTCTGCCGGACGGAGAGCCTGTTGAATTAAGCGGTACAGATTTTGAATATGTAAACGAAGGAAGAAAACCGGTTTTACAGAATGTGGATAATGAAATGTATGTAACCGAATGTACAAAGCTTAACGGTCAGGACTTTCATGGCGTTATTGCCGAGGACACGGAAAGCGGAAAGAAGATCGCCTATGAAGTGTCTGGCGAATATAAATTCTGGATCATATGGAATGATAAGGGCTTTAACGGTTATTTCTGTCCTGAACCAATGACCGCTATGATTGACGCTCCTAATCTTTCAATGCCTGCCGATATGACGGGGTACCGTGAAATAAAGCCTCAGGAAGTCTTTGAAGCAAA
Source organism: uncultured Oscillospiraceae bacterium (assembly GCA_949745795.1). Taxonomy (GTDB): domain Bacteria; phylum Bacillota; class Clostridia; order Oscillospirales; family Ruminococcaceae; genus Porcipelethomonas. The sequence continues at coordinate 8,286 of CATKAZ010000077.1, forward strand.
TCAAAGATTCTTTACAGTGCTTTGAAGAAAGAGAGTTATTAATGAATAATACTACTGAACTTCCCGACGGTTATAAAGAAATACTGAAAATTGATTTGCAGAAAAATATAAAGCTTGCTGTATTGGTAAATGTTTTGGCTCTGATTATAGGTGTTGTTATGCTGACTCCTCTGCTTTCCGAAAACATTCGTGCTACTGTTTTTAAATCAGCTTTTGAAAGCAGTTTTACCAAATTGATTGCAATGATAGTCGGCATGGTTGCTTATTTGATTCTTCATGAACTTATCCACGGGATTTTTATGAAAAAGTTCAGTGGTGTAAAGCCTAAATACGGCTTTACCGGACTTTATGCCTATGCTGGAAGTACTGCCTATTTTAACAGAAAGTGTTATATTATTATTGCTTTAGCGCCAATTGTTATTTGGGGAATTGTTCTTTTGATTTTGCAATTTGCCGTTCCTCATTCATGGGCATGGATCGTATATTGTATACAGGTTATAAATATATCCGGAGCAGCCGGAGATATTTATGTAACATGTAAAATGAGCCGTTTGCCTGCGGATATTTTAATTAACGATGTGGGCGTTTCAATGACGGTATATTCAACTGAATAAAAAATTACTTACCCGATTATTGAAGTCGGGTAAGTTTTTTTATTGATTTCCCGGTAAACCACGTAAATACGTAACTGGCTTAATAATCCTGTTACTGTTTTGAACAATTTTATTTACAAGTTTATTTCTCTGTGTTAAAATAAATACGTGATCACAAGCAATTTTATAAGGAGGTTTTATAATGGAAGAGAGGAAAAATTTCGGAAAATTTATACAGTCGAAGAGAAAAGCGAAAGGCATTTCACAAAAGGAAGTGGCTGATAAATTATATGTTACCGAGTCTGCCGTAAGCAAATGGGAAAGAGGAATTTCGTATCCGGATATTTCGATGATTCAGGGAATATGTGATGCACTTGAAATAACAGAACATGAATTGCTGACCGCAAGCGATGACTATCGTCAGAAAGAAATAGAAAAGAATGCAAAAAATTTTGTAAAAACTACAAAGATTTACAGTTATATTTTATATGCCGTATATATTTGTTCATTAGTACCGTGTTTTATAACTAATATTGCGGTAAACGGTAAATTATCATGGTTTTTTATTGTTCTTTTATCAGAGGCAGTTGCTTTTACATTGCTTAATGTTCCTTTATTAGTTAAAAGTCATAAGGGATTATGGACTATCGGCAGCTTTTATGTGTCCTTAAACGCACTTCTTGCCGGCTGCTGCATTTATACCCACGGAAGCTGGTATCCCACAGCATTTTTATCTGTAACCTTCGGAATGGCAGTTGTTTTTGTACCTTTAATACTTCTGGATAAAATTTTTCCGGAAAAAATACGAAAGCATAATGCTTTGATTTCTTTAAGTATTGATTCGGTTCTGTTGATTATTTTATGTATGTTTTCATCGGCTGATAAAATAGAAGCGCTGACTATCTGTGCATTTGAACTGATACTTGTGTGGCTGAGTATGATCGTAATACGTTATATAAAAATAAACGGATTTTTTAAAACGGCTGTTTGTTTGATTTTGTTTGGATTTTATGCTCTGATAGAACAGCCTGTAGTAAATATAATAATCGACAAAAAACCTTTTAAATTAGATCCCATTAATTTTAAAATATGGAATGAAACATATTTAAACGGGAATATAATGATTATTATAATGAGTACGTGTATTTTTGCCGCTTTACTGTTTTTAGTTGGAGGCATTATAAAAGAATGCAAGAAAAAGGACGGCTGACCCGTCCTTTAATTATCTGTTGTTATTGTTATCTGTTCCTAAAATTGCGTCACCTGCGTCTTCAACAACAGAACCTGCATCATCAACTATGTCCTCTCCTGTTGATACCAAATCGTCAACAACATCTCCGGCCTTTGTTATGATATTTCCGTCATTGTTGTTATTGTTTCTATTATCGGTTGCCGACTCTGTTGAAGTGTTTGCAGCGGAATCTGATACGGAGGTTTCATTTGAATTATTTTCAGTTACATTATTTGCTTCTGTAGTTTTGGGTTCTGAACTGCTGTTATCTTTGTCCCCGCAAGCTGTAAGAGAACAGCATAGCAAAGTCATACCTAAAATAAGTGGTAAGGTCTTTTTCATTTCTTATTCATTCCTTTCATTATTGCGATTGCAGTAAAATCTTCTGCAATACAACATTATTTTTTCCCCATATCCTTTAATTTATCCATGGTTTTCTCGTCAATATACATTTTCAACAAATTTTCATTTAAATTACTCAACATTTCACTCTTGAAAGCTTTTCAACATGTTAACAGTCTTATTATGCCAGTATTCATGGGATTTATTCGACTTTTGTCATGAGTATTAAAATATATTTCAACATTGTTTTCAACAGTCTGTTGAAAACGATGTTAAAAGTTAAAACAACTGTATTATGTGTCATAATACACAATAATATTTTTTAACAGTCCGTTAATATCGTTAGATTGCCAATTTACATTTTGGTCAATAATGACTATAATTAGTAATATAAAGATATAAAAAGAGGGACAATAAAATGAACAAAACTATTAAAATTGTACAAGGCGGATTTGCAGCTATTTTTGCATTGACAATTGCAGCTATATTTATCAGAGGTATAAAAGAAGGTATACCGGCATGGGCAGGAGTATTGTTGATAGCAGGATCTCTTGTTTGTATGGGGGCTTTAGGATTTTTATATCAAAAGCTTAAAGCAAAAAATATTACTGCGTCACAGGCTGACAAAATATTTTTTGCAATAACCGGCGGAATGTTGATAGTACAGATTATTTTTGCGGTGATTCTTTGTTACAAGCCGTGGTCTGACTTGGGGTTTGTTGACAAAGCCGCACGTGATTTTTGTCTGACATGGGATAAGAAAGACTTATACACTCATCTTCCGGAAAGACATGAAAATTATTTTGTAAGATATACAAATAATCAGGCAATACTGATAATTTTGTCTGTTATTTACAGAATATGCAATACGGTTTTTGGAAAAATGCCGTATCTTGTACCTGTAATACTAAACACTCTGGGATTAAATCTATCGGTTATTTTAATGTATTTTGTTGCAAAAAAGATTTTCAGAAATAATACAACACCTCTTTTCTGCGGTATATTAGCGTCATTATTTTCTGTATTTTATACCTATACACCTTTTTATTATACGGATTCTATGAGTATGCCGTTTGTAATGGGAACTGTATTGCTGTTTTTAAGAGGATTAGATTCAAAAAAGAAGGTAAATTCCGTAATTCAACTGATACTTTCAGGTTTTTTATTGATTATCGGATATAAGATAAAGGGAAGTGTTATAATACTTATTCCGGCTTTTTTGCTGTATCTTATCGTATTTACAAAGAAATTTAATATTTTAAAAAATATTAGTAAATTTTCAGCGCTTATTGCAGGCTGTGTCATAATGTCGATTATATCGGGAGCTGTAATAAATTCTTTCAATATAGCTACAAAGGACGAGCTGAAAGAAATTCAATTTCCGCCTACTCATTGGGTGATGATGGGACTTCACGGAAGAGGCAATTACAATGCCGATGATTTTTGGTTTACCGTAAAAAGCGGTAATTATGAGCAGAAAAAGAAAGCCAATATTGAGGAAATTAAAAACAGGATTTCCGATTACGGTATATACGGTAATATAGAGCATCTGGCTACTAAGCTCTCATGGACTTGGTGGGACGGAACTTACATGATAGGATATTATATTAAAAAAGGTTCTGATTCTCCTCTGCGTTGGTTTATTTGTCATAGTAAGGTGTTTAAGATTTATTGCAGCTTGTGTCATTTTGTACTATTATTCTCGGTTCTTTATTCATTTATCCTAGGAGCTTTTTCTAAACGAATCAACAGAGAAATACTGCTTAAAATTATTTTTTGCGGAATATATTTCTTCCTTGTTATTTGGGAATCACGTTCACGGTATTTGGTGAATTTTACTCCTTTGTTTATACTGATAGTCGCAGCATCAATACGTGATATCCGCTTTTTGAAAAAAGTCGTTCTTAATTTATTTCATAAGGTTCGGCGGTTAAGTAAATAGATGATTTAAGAAACAGTATAAAAAATTTGCCCCCGCTTTAAAAGCGAGGGCATTATGCATTTGAATTTTTATTACTGCTTGCTTTCGATATAGCTTACGATATCACCGACAGTTTTAATACTTTCAACAGCTTCGTCAGGAATTTCAATGTCAAATTCCTCTTCGATAGACATAACCAAATCAACTACGTCCAGTGAATCTGCTCCAAGATCTTCGGTAATGTTTGCTTCTGAAGTTACCTTTTCTTCTTCAACATCCAGCTGATCTGCAACTATGCTTTTTACTTTTTCAAATACCATGTGTTAAGACCTCCATTGTCTATTTTATATATAAAGGTGTAAATCACCTATATAACTTTTGTTATTATTTACTATTCTGTAAACTCACCGATTTTTCTAAACTTACTATAACGTTCTTCAAGCAAAATGTCAATATTTTTTGAAGAATTTTCTTTTAGCGTTTTTACCAAAAATTCTTTTATATTTTCTGCAATTTTGTACACGTCATAGTGAGCGCTTCCATTTGGTTCTTCAATAATTGCTTCTGCAACGCCTAATCTTACCATATCTTCGGCAGTAATTTTAAGTATTTCACATGCCTCATGTTCTCTTGAAGCGTCTTTCCAGAGAATACTTGCACAGCCTCTTGGAGAGATAACCGAGTATAATGCATTTTCAAGCATTGCAAGTCTGTCGCATACTCCAAGGGCTAAAGCGCCGCCGCTGCCGGCTTCGCCCAATACTACGGAAGTAACAGGAGTCTTCAGACGCATAAATTCCATTATGTTTTTGGCGATAGCCTCTCCCTGACCTCTTTCTTCGGCCTCAATACCGCAGAACGCTCCCGGGGTGTCAATAAAGCAGATTACCGGACGGTGAAATTTTTCTGCCTGTTTGGCAAGTCTTAAAGCTTTTCTGTAGCCTTCCGGGTGAGGCATAGCAAAGTTGGTTTTTTTATTTTCATTTAAATCTCTGCCCTTTACTTCTGCCAGTACAGTTACAGGAATACCGTCGATTCTTGCAATACCGCCCATAAGTGCGGCATCATCACCATAATGTCTGTCGCCGTGCAGCTCGTAGAATTCGTCAAATATAAGGGGAATGTAATCGTTTACGGTAGGACGGGTCTTTTCACGTATAAGACACTGGCGTTCCCATGCAGTTTTATCATTCATATCAGAGAACCTCCTTTTCATATCCGTGAAGTCTCATAACGTGTGAAAGAACACTTCTCATTTTTTTTCGTTCAACGATCATGTCAACAAATCCTTTTTCCAATAGAAATTCAGCAAGCTGAAAATCATCGGGAAGTCTTTGCTTTATTGTACCTTCGATCACACGGCGTCCGGCAAAGCCTACAAGCGCTTTAGGCTCTGCTATAATTATATCGCCAAGCGATGCGAAAGATGCTGTGACGCCGCCTGTAGTGGGGTCTGTGAGGACTGTTATATAAAGCTGACCTGCTTCACTGTGTTTAGCCGCCGCACCGGAGGTTTTTGCCATCTGCATAAGGGAAAGGATACCTTCCTGCATTCTTGCGCCGCCTGATGCTGTAAACAGGATAATAGGTTTTTTCTTTTGTGTTGCCAATTCAAAGGCACGTACAACTTTTTCTCCTACAACACTGCCCATTGACGCCATCATATATCTTGAGTCCATAACACCTATTACAACAGGAATACCTCTTATGGTGGCTTCACCTGTAATTATTGCGTCTGACAGACCGGTTTTATCTCTGAGAGCCTGTTGTTTTTCATCATAATCCGGAAAGTTTATAGGATTTTTGCTTAGCATATTGCTGTTAGTTTCAATAAAGCTGCCTTTGTCCACTGTCAGTTCAATTCTTTCCGAAGCGGAAATCCTGCCGTGATATCCGCACTTAGGGCAGACCATATTTAATGCTTTATATTCATCTTCAAATACTACATTACGGCATCTTGGACATTTAAACAGCAGATTGTCCGGTATATTATTTGAATTTACAGGCTTCTGGTCTGTTTTTTCGGAATTACCGTTAAATCTGGTCGTTACGACCTTAAAAAGATTTTCTAATGCCATGTTTTAAAATCAGCCTGCCTTTCATTCAAATTTAAATGTATCCAGAAATCTGTTGTTGTAATTTCCGGACTGAAATTCATCACATTTAACCAGTGCCAGTTGAAAATCAATATTTGTATCTATTCCTTCAACTATAAATTCTGACAATGCCCACTTCATTTTCATAATAGCTTCCTGTCTGGTAGGAGCGTAAACGATGAGCTTTGCGATCATAGAATCATAGTAAGGGGATATAGTATAACCCTGATATGCGGCACTGTCAATACGTATTCCCGGACCTCCGGGAGTATGAAGTGCCAAAATTTTACCCGGTGACGGTCTGAAATTAAGTTTTGGGTTTTCTGCATTGATTCGGCATTCAATGGAATGTCCTTTTATTTGGATATCATCTTGAGTATAATCAAGGGGTTTGCCTGCGGCAATTTTTATTTGTTCTTTGACAAGATCTACTCCTGTAACAAATTCAGTAACAGGGTGTTCGACCTGAATACGTGTATTCATTTCCATAAAGTAGAAATCCCTGCCATTTTCAACCAAAAATTCAATTGTTCCCGCATTGTAGTAGCCGCATGCTTTAGCTGCTTTGACTGCCGCTTCTCCCATTTTTCGGCGAAGTTCATCAGACATAACAGGGCTGGGGCTTTCCTCCAGTACCTTTTGGTTGCGCCTTTGCATACTACAGTCACGTTCACCCAAATGAATAACATTTCCCTGTTTATCCGCAAGAATTTGAATTTCCACATGACGTGGATTTTTAACAAAACGTTCCATATAAACAGCGTCATCACCGAAGAAATTTTTAGCTTCCTGACGGGCAATTTCAATTTGTGATACCAGCTGATCTTCTGATTCAACCATTCTTATGCCTCTTCCGCCGCCGCCTGCCGAAGCCTTTACCAGCAATGGAAAACCGATTGATTTAGCAGCTTCCATAGCTTCTTCTACGGAGCGTACGGCTCCTTCGGAACCGGGAATAACGGGAACGCCTGCATTTTTCATTGTTTCTTTTGCCGTTGCCTTATCTCCGAGCATTTCAATAGATTCCGGAGACGGTCCGATAAATTCTATTCCGCATTTTCTGCACATTTTTGCAAATGCGGCATTTTCAGACAGGAAACCGAATCCCGGGTGAACGGCGTCACAGCCGGTTATTTCACATGCTGAAATAATAGCCTTCATATTGAGATAGCTGTCTTTAGTATCCGCAGAACCTATACAAACTGCTTCATCGGCAATTTGTGCATGAAGAGCGGTTTTATCGGCAGTTGAATAAACTGCAACACAGCGAATTCCCAATTCACGGCAGGCTCTTATTATTCTTACGGCAATTTCGCCTCTATTGGCGATTAATACCTTTTTAAACATATTTTCTGCTCTCTTTCAAATGTAAATTAAGCATTGAATTCTGCGCCGCTGCCGGCGTCCCGCATTGCGGGACGCCATGCAAATGGCTGTTATATAAATATATAATAGTTTTATGTAAATCCTGCCATTTGCTAAGCTTTCCCTATACGGGAAAGCGGCAGCGGCTGATTATTTAATAGCAAAAGTAATTTCAGCGGAAACCGCTTTAACTCCGTCTACGGTAGCAATACCTTTTCCTACGCCGATAGGCCCTTTTACTTTGATAATTTCAACTTCCAGCTTTAAAATATCTCCCGGTACTACCTGACGCTTGAACTTAGCTTTGTCTATACCTGCAAAGAGTCCCAGCTTTCCTTTGTTTTCGGGAAGTGAAAGCATTGCGACACAGCCGGCTTGCGCCAGCATTTCTATCATAAGTACTCCCGGAGTTACAGGATATTCAGGAAAATGACCTTTAAACCAAAAATCATCTTCCTTTATATATTTTGTTGCAGTAACTTTTTTGCCGGGTTCGATTTCATTTATTTCGTCTATAAGCAGAAATGGATCCCGATGAGGAATTATTTCCATTATCTGCTCTTTATTGTAAACTACGTCAGCCATTTTTACTCCTTATTCAATTATCATAACAGGCTGATCAAATTCGACCGCTGTTCCGTTTTGTATCAATATTTCCTTTACAACGCCGTCAAAATCGCTCTGAACTTCGTTCATAAGCTTCATTGACTCAATAATCATTAAAACGTCGCCCTTCTTTACCTTTTTGCCTACTTCAACAAAAGGAGCTTTGTCAGGTCCGGGAGCAGCGTAGTAAGTTCCTACAATCGGCGCTTTTACAATATTTCCGCTTGCATGTTGTGCAGGCTCTGATGACGTTTCGGTAACTGCCGGCTGTACAGCCGTCGCAGTATTGACTGAAACTCCCATAGGAGGCATAGACGGAGGAGTAAGGATTTTACTTTCCTTTTCAATTACCAGTTCACAGTTACCGTTTTTTATTTTAATTTTTGACAGTTTGCCTTTCTCAACTCTTTCAGCCAGCTTGTTTATATCTTCAAATGTCAGATTACAGGCAATCATATTTTCACTCATATAAGTTCTCCTTAATCAGTAATCTTTTTCATGCAGATTGTTGCATTGTGTCCGCCAAAGCCCAGTGAATTGGACAGTGCAGCGTTAATTTCCGTTTCAACATTACCATTTACGCAGTAATCAAGATCACATTCCTCATCAGGCGTCTGATATCCGATCGTTTTATGGATCAGATTATTTTTAATACTTAAAGCTGTAACAACTGCTTCAACACCGCCGGCAGCACCCAGCAGATGTCCTATCATAGACTTTGTGGAATTGATTTTTACTGTCTTTGCAGCATCTCCCAGAGCCTTTTTGATAGCGATTGTTTCATATTTATCATTTAATCCCGTTGATGTACCGTGTGCATTAATATATGTTATTTCTTCCGGATTAAGACCGGCTTCCATAAATGCGGCTCTCATTGCCTGAGCTGCACCTTCACCCTCGGGATCGGGTGATGTCATATGATAACCGTCGCAGGTAGCGCCGTAGCCTGCAATCTCTGCATAGATCTCAGCTCCTCTGGCTTTGGCATGTTCATATTCCTCAAGCACAAGCATTCCGCAGCCTTCGCCAAGTACAAAACCGTTTCTTTCCTTGTCAAAAGGAATAGAGGCTCTTGCGGGATCTTCTGTTTTTGACAGCGCTTTCATATTATTAAATCCTGCCAGCGTAAACTGAAGTACCGTAGATTCAGTACCGCCGCATAGACATACGTCCAAATAACCGTCCTTGATTTTTCTAAAGGATTCCCCTATAGCATGAGTACCGGAAGCACATGCGGTAACAGTAGAGAAGTTGTCTCCCTTAAAGCCTGTTTTCATTGAAACCTGACCTGCCGCCATATTACCGATCATCATTGGTACATAAAAAGGAGAAACTCTGTTTGGACCTTTATTTAAAAATTTTTCATATTCACTCAGTGTAAGACCGATTCCTCCGATACCGCAGCCGATTATAACGCCTGCCCTGTAAGGATCGATGTCCTTAAAATCACTGCCGCTGCTTTTTATAGCTTCATCTGATGCTGCAACTGCAAACTGAGTAAAGCGTTCCATACGCTTTGCCTCTTTTTTATCTATAAAATCAGTAGGTTCAAAGTTTTTTACCTGTCCTGCAACGCTGATACCGATTGATTCAGTATTAAACTGTTCAACCTTAGAAATCCCAAGACGGTTTTCCTTGACGCCTTCCCAGAAATCATGAACGTTATTTCCCAATGGGTTAACAGTTCCAAGTCCTGTAATTACAACTCTTCTGCTCATTTATCAGTTTCCTTTCTTTTTATTACATTGATAATCCACCGGAAATTTCAATTACCTGACCGGTTACATAGCTTGCGTCCTTTGATGCCAAAAATGAAACAACACCTGCTATTTCCTCCGGAAGTCCGTAACGCTTCATAGCTATAAGATTCAGCATCATATTTCTCTGCTCTTCTGTAAGAGCGTCGGTCATTGGCGTTTTAATAAAGCCCGGAGCTACGGCGTTGACGTTGATACCTCTTGAACCAAGCTCCTTTGCGACTGTTTTTGTCATTCCGATTATTGCGGCTTTAGAAGCTGAATAATTTATCTGTCCGGGATTGCCGTAAAGCCCGGCAACGGAAGCAAGATTGACGATTTTACCGCTTCTCTGTTTCATCATAATTTTACCGGCAAGCTTCATCATATTGAATACGCTCTTTTGATTTACGCTTATGACCGTATCGTATTGTTCTTCTGACATTCTTGCCATAAGACCGTCTTTTGTTATACCCGCATTGTTTACCAGAACGTCAAGACCGCCGAAATGTTCCTTCACTGCGTTTACCATTTTTTCACACTGATCATAATTTGAAACATCAGCACAGAAATATTCGCATTCTGCTCCTGTTTCCTTAATTTTATCAATTATATCATTATTTTCAAACATATTCTCATTTAAATCGTTAAGAGCGATATTAAATCCGTCTTGAGCCAGTCTAAGTGCGATTGCCGCACCGATTCCTCTTGACGAGCCTGTAATCAAAGCCACAGCCATTTTTGTTACCTCCTGTATTTATCTGATTTTGTTATTTTTATTATAAATTATTTGTTCAGCAGCTTTTCAGCTTGTTTAAACATTTCTTCGATTATTTCCTTGCAAGGCTTTATATCTTTTACCATTCCGGCAATGAGACCGCATAGGAATGATCCTTCTTCAAGATTACCGTCCTGAACAGCTTTTCTCAGTGAACCGAGGGTAATTTCCTCAAACTCATCGGGAGTGATAGTACCGCTCATTTCTCCGCTTGAAAGCTTCTTTGCAAACTTTGTCTTTACATTTCTGCATGGGTGACCTGTAGTTCTGCCTGTTACAACGTTGTCTGTATCTTTAGCGTCAACAACAAGCTGTTTGTAAGTAGAGTGAATCTGACATTCTTCAGAAGCTAAGAAGCGTGTTCCGATCTGGACTCCTTCTGCTCCCAGCATAAATGAAGCCGCAATACCTCTGCCGTCTGCAATACCTCCGGCAGCGATAACAGGAATCTCAACAGCGTCGGCAACCTGCGGAACAAGGCACATAGTAGTATTTTCACCGATGTGTCCGCCAGATTCTGTACCTTCGGCAACAATAGCGTCTGCTCCTGCCCTTTCCATTCTTTTAGCAAGCGCCACAGACGGTATTACAGGGATTACCTTAATTCCTGATTCTTTCCATGCAGCCATAAATTTACCCGGATTTCCGGCGCCTGTTGTTACAACGGGAACTTTTTCATCTATAACAAGCTGAGCAAGCTCTTCGGCATTAGGACTCATAAGCATTATATTTACGCCGAATGGCTTATCTGTCAATTCTTTTGTTTTTCTTATTTGGTCACGCAGATAGTCGATCGGAGCAGAACCGCCTGCGATCAGTCCCAGACCGCCTGCATTGGATACGGCAGCAGCAAGAGTACTTTCGGCTATCCATGCCATACCGCCTTGTATAATAGGGTACTTTATACCCAGTAATTCAGTTATTCTTGTTGTCATTTGTATTTTCCTTTCTCCAGCTTTTTGAAAAAAGCTGGGCAAAAACTTTTAAGCCGAATTTTATTGACTTGATTTTCTTTTTAAAGTCTCGCAAAGTTAATTTTGCAGAGCATAAAAGAAAAAGATTTTGAAAAAAAGCTGGGCAAAAACTTTTAAGCCGAATTTTATTGACTTGATTTTCTTTTTAAAGTCTCGCAAAGTTAATTATGCAGGG
>CATKAZ010000078.1 GCA_949745795.1 uncultured Oscillospiraceae bacterium
CTTCAGATACAACAATAATAAAGTGCTGTTTACCTGTTTTTCTTGATTCAAGCATTTTCTTTGCAACCTTATCAAGATCATAAGGAATTTCACTTGTTATTACGTATGTCGCACCGCAGGCAATACCGGCATTCAGCGCAATATATCCGGCGCCTCTTCCCATTACCTCTACAACACTGCATCTGTCGTGTGACTGTGTAGTATCTCTAAGCTTATCAACCATTTCAACAACAGTATTCATTGCCGTATCATAGCCGATAGTATATTCTGTACAAGAAATATCATTGTCAATCGTACCCGGTAGACCTACGCAGAGAATACCCTTTGCAGAAAGATCTGCCGCACCTCTGAAAGAACCGTCTCCGCCGATAACAACAATACCCTCAAGACCCAGTTCTTCACACTTTGCTCTTGCCTTTTCAACACCTTCTTCAGTTCTGAATTCAGGACATCTTGCAGTATAGAGCATTGTACCGCCTCTCTGGATAATATCAGAAACACTGCGTTCATTCATTTCAATTACATCGCCGTTTATAAGACCGTTATATCCTCTGCGGATACCATAAACCTGCATACCCTTTCTGATCGCCGCTCTTGTTACTGCTCTTACTGCGGCATTCATTCCCGGAGCATCTCCGCCGCTTGTTAAAACACCGATTTTTTTAATCATTATTATAACTCCTATCCGCCTTCAGGCAATTAATCTCAGTTTACTGTCCGAAACCGATTAATGACAAGCGTTGTATTTCACGCAAATCCACTATATACTATTTTACTACATTTCAGATTTTTGTCAAGTGTTTTCAGATTAAATTGAGGAAAAGTTCGGGAAATATTGTAAGTATGTTTAATCAATAAGTCCCATATCGCTTATATTTATTATTTCACAAAGTCGTGAAAAAGCTTCATTTGTAATATTAATTCCATTATAATCCTTTAATCTCAAAAACTTTTTTAAATCTGTCAGATAAAAGCAAACATTATTATTACCGCTGTATAATCTGATTATTTCAGCCGTTGAACGTATAATTTCCTTTTGACTGCTCTTGACCTTAATACACAGTCTTTTCGATTTTAATATATCGTTAAATTCATTTTCATCAAAAATACTTTCGGCAATAACCGAATAGCCGTAAGAATTTTTTGACGACACCTTCCCTGCAACATATAAGACATTCCCATAAACTAATTTTTTTTCATATTTTGAATAAACTTCAGGGAATAAAGTGCACTCAACCGAACCGCTGGTATCCTGTAAAGTCAAAAATCCCATTTTTTTGCCCGTTGAAGTATATTTTACGGTTATATCGTCCATTGCTCCCAAAAAGCTTATAATCTGATTTTTGGAATATATACCTTCTTTCAGATTATTCTGAACATGCAAAGCGTCCGGTATATGCATAAGCTTCAACACTGTTTTATATGGATCCGCCGGGTGACCGGAAATATACATTCCGGTTGCAAATTTTTCAAAGCAAAGAATATCCGCATATCGATATTCTTCTTCCGGTTTAAAATTAAAATCAGCAGCCGCCTGACTACTGTCCTCTGAAAACAGTCCCATTTGACCCTCAAGGTTAGATTTTGAAAAGCTGCTTGCACTATCCATAAGAAATTCATAATTGCTTATCATCTGACGGCGGTTTGCTCCTAATCCGTCAAATGCACCGGACTTTATTAAATATTCAACAGAAACCTTGCTGACTCCTATGTCCGCGGAACGGCTGCAAAAATCCTGTAGATTCTTATATTTTCCGTTTTTGTCACGCTCCTTAAGAATACCGCTTATAACACCCATTCCCAAAGTTTTTATTGCAAGAAGTCCATAACGTATTCCGCTTTCTTCGGAAGTAAAATAAGCAGAGCTTTTATTTATATCGGGTTTCAGTACCTTTATATTGTTTTTTCTGCACTCGTCAACATATTCTATCAATTTATCAGTATAGTCCAAAACACTTGACATAAGCGCTGCCATATACTCCTTAGTATAATGACATTTCAGGAAAGCCGTCTGATATGCAAGATAAGCATATGCAGCGGCATGAGATTTATTGAATGCATATGACGCAAATCCGCTCATTTCATCAAAAATTTCATTTGCGTCCTTTTCATCTATTCCATTTGCAACAGCACCTATACAGCTTACAGTACCGTCTGGATTTTTATCTCCGTAAACAAAGCTGTGACGTTCCTTTTCCATTACACTGTGCTTTTTCTTAGCCATTGCACGGCGTACAAGATCGGCTCGTCCGTAAGAATACCCTGCAAGAGTACGGCAAATTTCCATTACCTGTTCCTGATATACCATACAGCCATATGTCACATCAAGAATATTTTTAAGCATAGGGTTCTTGTATTTTATCTTTTCCGGATTATGTTTATTTTCTATATATTTCGGAATAGATTCCGAAGGACCGGGACGATAAAGAGATATTACAGCTATCAGATCTTCAAGATTCTCAGGTATCAGCTGAGAAAGGACTCTTCTCATACCTGCACTTTCAAACTGAAAAACGCCTGTTGTTTTCCCCTGCGACATCATTTGATAAACTTCACTGTCTTCAAATGAAATTTTATTTATATCAAATTCATAGACCTTTTTTCTTATTTCCTCAACACAATGTTTTATAACAGTTAAGTTGCGAAGACCTAAAAAGTCCATTTTAAGTAACCCCAAGCTTTCCAGAGCAGTCATAGTGTACTGAGTTACAACAGCGTCGCCGCTTTTCTTAACCGGTACCAAATCTGTTACTGGAACTCCTGAAATAACCACTCCTGCTGCATGTATGGAATCGTTTCTGGGCATTCCCTCAATTTTCATTGACATATCAATAAGCTTATGCGCGGAATAATTGGAATCGTATAATTCTTTCAATTCCTTGCTTTTTTCCAGCGCCTGAGCAATAGTTATATTCAAATCCCTCGGAACAAGTGAAGAAACATCGTTTCTGAACTTAACAGACAAACCCATGGTTCTTCCGGTATCTTTTATAGCGGCTCTGGCCTTGAGTGTATCAAAGGCAATAATCTGCGACACACGGTCACCGCCGTACTTTTCAACCACATAATCAATTACCTTCTGACGTCCCTCAATACAAAAATCTATATCAAAATCCGGCATACTGATTCTTTCCGGATTTAAAAATCTTTCAAACAGTAAATTATATTTTATAGGATCAATATCGGTAATTTCTATACAGTAAGCGCAGATACTTCCTGCACCCGAACCCCTTCCGGGTCCGACGGGAATGTTATTGTCCTTTGAATATTTAACAAAGTCCCAAACTATTAAATAATAATCCACATATCCCATGCCAATTATGATATCAAGCTCATAATCCATACGTTTTTTTATATTTTCCGAAATATTTTCACCGTATCTTTTTTTCATTCCGTCATAACAAAGCCTTCTGAAAAAAGCTATGTTATCATCTTCGCCCTCAATATGAAATTTCGGCAGCTTTATTACTCCGAATTCAAATTCAACATTGCACTTATCAGCTATCAAAGAAGTGTTTGCAGTGGCTTCGGGAAGGTTTCTAAAAAGCTCGCTCATTTCCTGTCCGCTTTTCAGATAAAATTCCTCGGTGGGGAATTTAAGACTATTCGGCTCATAAATAGTCTTTTTTATCTGAATGCACATCAGAACATTCTGCATTTCAGCGTCTTGCTTTTCTATATAATGCACATCGTTTGTGGCGACAAGTGGAATACCTGTATCTTTTGAAAGACGGCAGATAAGCGGAATAATATTCTTCTGCTCGCTTATTCCGTGATCTTGAATCTCAAGATAATAATTACCCTCGCCAAATATTTCCAAATATTTAAGCGCTGTTTTTTTAGCGCCCTCGTAATTGTTATTAACTAGCTGTCTGGGAATTTCGCCGGCCAGACAAGCCGACAGACATATAAGTCCCTCGTTATACCTCTCAAGCAATTCCAAATCGACTCTCGGCTTACTGTAAAATCCCTCAGTATACCCCAGCGAAACAAGCTTAATAAGATTCTGATAACCTTTATTGTTTTTACATAGTAAAACCAAATGATAAGGACGGCTGTCAAGCTTTGACTCCCTATCAAACCGTGTACGGGGAGCAACATAAACCTCACACCCTATTATCGGCTTTATTCCGGCTTTCAGAGCCTCCTGATAGAACTCAACAGCTCCGTACATTACTCCGTGGTCAGTGACAGCAATTGCTTTTTGTCCCATTTCTGCTGCTTTTTTCACCAATTGAGGTATACGGCATGCACCGTCCAAAAGACTGTATTCACTGTGAACATGTAAATGTACAAAGCTGTTATTGTTTTCATTATTTTTCATAGAACACCATTGTCATTCTCTTTTTTTCTTATTTCATCTGCAAATCTTGAAATTTTTTGAAATCTTCTCGTTACTCCGGAACGTCCTATTGGCTTTGATAGCATTTCACCAATCTCCTGGAGACTAATCTCAGGATTATCCAGTCTGATCCTTGAAACCTCCTGCAAATCGGCAGAAAGACTGTCAAAATCTCCATGCTCCATAATAAATTCAATATCATTTATTTGCCTTGAGGCTGCCGCAATTACTTTATCTATATTGGCAGAATCACAGTTTGCAATACGATTTGCTTTATTTCTTACGTCCTTGTAGATTTTTATATTTATCAAATCTATTGTACACTGTCTGGCGCCGATAAATGTCAGTATATCTTCAATATTTTCGCTGTCCTTTACATACAGCACAGTCATTCCCTTGCGAACTGTTTTCCCCGCTTCAATGCCCAAACTTAAAAGAATATCATGAAGATCCTTGTAAAGCTGTTGGCTGGGAACTGTAAATTCCAAATGATATTCCTTATATGGATCGCTGACGCTTCCGCATATAAAAAATACTCCTGCAAGAAAAATATTAAGACTATTATTTACTATATGCTTTAAATTTATTTCACGCTTATCAATATCTATATTATATGCTTTACGTATATGCTCTGCGGACTGCCCGTCTTCTATACTCAAAGTATAGACATTACTTCCGTTTTTTCTGGTACCCTTTTCAATTCCCACTTTAATTTCATTATTAAAGACGTTTTTTACAAGCATTTCAAAAAGCAATGCAAATTCTTCACACTCGGTACTGAAGCTTATATGACTGTCAGTAAATCCCTTGCAATACAGTAAAATTCCATAAAGACAAGCATATCTTTTATCTTTATCTGTTATACCTGTACACAATTCTTTTTTTACATCATTAGAAAAGGATGCCAATTAAGGGCGCCTCCTTTATAATTAAGTTCGGTAATAGTTAATATCTTTATTAATATCTCTATGACTTTTCTGTACTCTTAACCCTTGCTTTGATAAATAATCTGCAATCAGTTCAGTAAAAGTAATAGACCTATGCTTACCTCCGGTACAGCCAAAAGAAATTACAAGCTGACTTTTGCCTTCGTGTACATACAAAGGAATAAGAAAATCAAGCAAATCTTTTATTTTGTCAAGAAGCATTTTCGACTGCTCAAACTCCATAACATAATCTCTGACACTTGCATCACAGCCGGTCATAGGTCTCAATTCCTTAATATAATACGGATTAGGCAGACATCTTACGTCAAAAACAAGGTCCGACTCTGTTGACACACCGTATTTATACCCAAATGACATAATTTTTATAATCATTGAATCACTGCTCTTCTCAAGAAAAAGGGATTTTACTTCTTCCTTAAGCTGAGAAGTAGACAAATAAGATGACTCAACATAATAATCAGCTACTTCTCTTAAAGGATTCAGCTGTTCACGTTCAAAAGCAATTGCCTTATGCAGACAGCTGCTGAATTTTTCATCAAGAGGATGCTTTCTTCTTGTTTCTTTATAACGTTTAATAATTACCTCGTCATTAGCCTCGAGATAAAGAATTTTAACGTCCAGATCGGCAATATCCTTCAATATTTTCCAACGGTCAAATATCTCGCTGAACATATCACCCGATCTTATATCGACTGCCACTGCAACACGGTTCAATTGTCCCTTAGAATGCATACATATATCTGCAAATTTAGTCAATAACTGAGGAGGAATATTGTCTATACAATAAAATCCTATGTCCTCCAAAACATTCATAGCACATGATTTTCCCGAACCTGACATACCCGTTACAATTACAAACTGCATAGCTTACAGCGTCCGCCGCAACAGACGCTCTTCCCTCCTTTATATTTTATTTTAAAATTATCGGTTCAAGTTCCAATTGATAACCTGTTTTTTCAAGAACACATTTTCTAACCTTATCAGTAAGTTTTATCACATCTTCAAAGGTTGCGTCACCTTTATTTATAACAAATCCGCTGTGTTTTGTGCTAACCTCCGCACCTCCCACACTCATACCTTTAAGCCCGCACTGCTCTATAAGCAATGACGCATAGCTTCCCTCCGGACGTTTAAACGTACTTCCGGCGCTGGGAAATTCCAACGGTTGTTTATCTTTTCTTTTATTCAGAAGCTCATTCATCTTTTCCTTAATCTGCTCATAATCTCCCTTAATCATGGAAAAGGTCATGTCTGTTATGATCCAATCTGATTGTTCACTGAAAATACTATGCCTGTACGAAAGCTTCATATCTTTTGCATCAATAGAACATATTTCACAGGCTTCATTTATATAATGAGCTGATTTCACAACGTCCCTCAATTCTCCGCCGTATGCTCCTGCATTCATAAATAAAGCTCCTCCGGCAGTTCCGGGAATGCCGTATGCAAATTCCAGTCCGGACAAAGAATTTTCCATTGCAAAAATACAAAGCTTACTTAATGATGTTCCGGCTGTACAAAAAATTTCCGTTTCTCCTATTTTTTCAATATGTGAAAAATCTTTGGAAACTTTAAGAATAACCCCATCAAAACCATTATCATCAGCTAGTATATTACTTCCTTTTCCCAAAACAAAATATTTAATATTCCGTTCTTTAAGAAATTTTAATATTTCCTTCAGTGAATTTGATGAATTTATATTTATAAGTATTTTACAATTTCCGCCTATTTTAAAAGTAGTATGTCTTTTTAAAGATTCTTCTGCCCTGCATTCACAGCAAAGCTTACGGCACAAACTGCTCAGCTCGTCTGTATACGTCATAAATTCCTCACTCTCTGATTATTTTTTAAATTATATTGTGCTTTTTAGAAACATATTCCAAAACCCTAGCTGCTTCTCTGTTAAATATTAATTTTTCAGGAAAATCTACTGATTCCAAAATTTTTTCAGTAAAAGGAGTCTGCCCTATCAGAGCAGCATAATGACAATCGGTATTCACTGTGATTTCCGTTCCGTATTTTTTACATGCTCTCAGCATATCAACACAATTTTCTTTTGTACTTCTGCCAAACTGAACAGAGCTTTCATTAAGTTCGATAAATTTACCGTATTCCTTACACGTTTTTGCAATAACTTCATAATCAACAGGATACCTGACTACAGTGCAGTGTCCTATAACGTCAATAGCCGCATTATTTTTAACTGCATTAACATATGCATTGGTATTTTCTTTTTCCGTGCCGGGTTTTATTACCGGTAAATGACATGAAGCCACCACCCATTGCAAATTGGAAAGATCAAATTCCGTCATATCAATATCGCCGTCGGAGGATTTAATATTTACCTCCGCACCTCTTAAAACAGTCACTTCGTTTATCTTCTGAGGAAGAATTGACAGATTATGAAAATGCCATACATGAGGCGAATCCGGCATTGCCATTGCATGATCTGTAAGCGCAAATGCTTTAAGTCCGTATTTATAAGCAGCAGCAGCCATTTCATCAACAGTTGAGTATGCATGACTGGATGCCAGAGAATGACAGTGTAAATCAGCTTCAATTATCATATATTTACCTCTTAATTAAAATTGTTCATAATTCTTAACTGTTTCAGTACTTTCCATATCAAGTCCCAGCTTGTCAAGAAGTTCCTGAGCAGCATTATATCCCATTTTCTTCTGTCGGTTATTCATAGCGGCAACCTCTAAAATAACCGCAAGGTTACGGCCTGGTTTTACGGGAATTGTAAGTGACGGCACCTTAACGCCAAGAATAGATGTATACTGATTATCAACACCCATTCTATCATAAACCTTTTCGGGATTCCAAAGTTCCAATTCAACAATAAGATCTATTTTTTCTGTAAGCTTTACAGCGCCCATACCGAAAAGTCTTCTGGCATTTATAATACCAATACCTCTAAGTTCAAGGAAATGGCGGATATTATCCGGTGAGCTTCCCACTAGACTGATATTGGAAACTTTTTTAATTTCAACTGCGTCATCAGCAACAAGACGGTGACCCCTTTTTACAAGTTCAATTGCAGTTTCACTTTTACCTACTCCGCTTTCACCTGTAATAAATACTCCTTCACCGTAAATTTCAATCAAAACTCCATGACGTGTAATTCTCGGCGCAAGATTCAGATTAAGAAATGCTATCAAACCTGACATAAAATTTGACGTACTCTCCTTGCTTCTCAGCAAAGGTACTTCATATTCCTTTGCTAATTCAAGCATTTCAGCAAAATAAGGAAGTTCTCTTGTAATAATAAGTGCCGGAAGCTTTTGTGAAAAAAGCTTATCAAGCGTTTCACGTCTTGTTTTTTCATCTATTGTAGAAAGATAAGCAAATTCCATCTTTCCGATTATTTGAATACGCTCCGGATTAAAATACTCATAAAACCCCATAAGCTGCAAACCCGGACGGTTTACATCGTTTTCATCAATAAATATTTCCTCAGCGTCTTTAGGAACAAAAATAGATTCAAGCTTAAACTCGTCTATGATTTTTTTCAATGATACCTTAAATTTATCTGCCATAACTTCCTCCGTTATTAATTTTCAAATAAACTATACTAATTATACTATACCCTGAATATTTTTTCAATACATGAAGGAATATTTAATTTTTATTTTATTTATTACTCAATAAAAAAGCGGACTTTTTTAAGTCCGCTCAAACAATATTATTCTGCATTTTCCCAATTATGATAAACATTCTGAACATCATCGTTATCCTCAAGATGTTCAAGAAGAAGATTCATTTTTTTAATATGTTCTTCATCTGTAAGAGTGGTATATGTTGAAGGAATCTGATCGACTTCCGCCGAAACAACATTATATCCCTTTGAAACCAAGCCTTCTCTGAGTGCACTCAAATCAGAAGGTTCACATGAAAGCTCAATCACTTCCTCCTCAACAGACATATCGTCCGCACCGAATTCAAAAGCGTCTTCCATAATTGTATCTTCATCAATACCGTTATTTTCAACTATAACAATACCTTTTTTTGTGAACATAAAAGAAACGCAGCCGCTGGTACCAAGATTTCCTCCGAACTTATCAAAATAATGGCGAACATCTCCGGCAGTTCTGTTTTTATTGTCTGTAAGACACTCTACTATTACTGCTACGCCGTTAGGACCATAGCCCTCGTAAATATTAGTCTCATAATTATTTTTATCTCCGCCGCCGGCAGCCTTTTTTATAACTCTTTCAATATTGTCATTAGGCACATTATTAGACTTTGCCTTCGCAATCAGATCACGAAGCTTAGAGTTGTTATTCGGATCCGGTCCGCCCTCTTTAACACATACTGTTATTTCACGTCCGATTTTGGTAAAAATTTTACCCTTTGCAGCATCAGTCGCTTCTTTTTTTCTTTTTATATTATTCCATTTTGAATGTCCTGACATAAAGGTCACACTCCTAAAAATCTAAAGTCTTAATTAATAACAAACTCTTCCATTTCCCAAATAATCTGAAAAAGTTCATCAATACGCTCCGCTTTACCAAGCAGATGAAGATAACCAAACAGACATTCCAAAGCTGTTGAGCGTCTATAATCAACAGTGCTGGAATGTTTTGGAATTGTATTTCCGGTAGCATTTCTTCCTCTTTTTACAATTGCGGTTTCCTTTTCATTAAGAAAAGGAAGAATCTTATCCAGTGCTTTAGACTGATATTCTGCACAAACTCTGGTAACTTTTAGGGAATGTAATTTTGAAACCGGCATATTTGCCGAAAGAATAATTTTTTCTCTGACAAGCTGTTCATAAACACAATCCCCCATAAACGCCAGAGCCAACGGACTATATTGATTTACTTCTCTTTCAGTTAGTGTTCTATTCATTTATAATTACCTGATATAATCAAATTCAAATCCCATTATATTAACAGTTTCACCCTCGTTAATACCCATTTCTTCAAGCTTATCTATTATTCCGCTTTTACGCAGCACCTGTTGAAAATACTGCAAAGATGAATAGTCATCCATACTGATAGTACGCATAACCGGCTCAAGCCATTTAGCATCTACATAATAAATACCGTTTTCAACTTCAATATCAAATCTAGTGTTGGATAATGCTTTTTCTTCAAGCTCGGCCTGGGTAATCGGTTCAGCCTCGTATGACTTAACCGGCGGAAGATTTTCAAGCTCGGAAGCAACTGCATTGATCAGTTCCTTAGTACCGTGAGTTGTTGCGGCAGAAATCGCAAAAAATTTCATACCTTTCTGCTCTATATATTTACGTATGTTTTCGATCTTCTCATCGTCAGCCATATCACATTTATTGGCTGCAACTATCTGCGGACACTTTGAAAGTTCACTGCTGAAATTTTCAAGTTCGGCATTAATAATATTAAAATCCTCAATCGGATCTCTTCCCTCAACTCCTGATGCGTCCAGAACATGAACAATCAATCTGCATCTTTCAACATGTCTCAAAAACTCGTGCCCCAAACCGATTCCATCGCTTGCGCCTTCAATAAGTCCCGGAATATCCGCCATTACAAAAGACTTTTCTTCACTCACCTTAACAACACCGAGTACAGGAGTAAGGGTAGTAAAATGATAATTAGCAATTTTAGGTTTAGCAGCGCTTACTGCAGAAATCAGAGTTGATTTTCCTACATTCGGAAATCCCACTAATCCTACATCTGCTATGAGTTTAAGTTCAAGAGTTACTTCAAATTCTTCTCCGGGGTAACCGGGTTTTGCAAATCTGGGGATTTGTCTGGTAGATGTAGCAAAATTACAGTTACCTCTTCCTCCTCTTCCTCCATGAGCAAGTACTTGAGGTTCATCGGTAGAAACGTCTGCCATAATACGTCCGGTTTCAGCGTCCTTGACAATGGTTCCTCTGGGAACCTTAATTATCAAATCCGGAGCGCTTTTACCTGTACATCTCTTTGCACCGCCGTTTTCACCGTTTTGTGCTACATATTTACGTTTGTATCTGAAATCAATAAGAGATGAAAAATTATCGTCTGCCAAAAAAATCACATCTCCGCCTTTGCCTCCGTTGCCTCCGTCCGGACCGCCGGCAGCTACATATTTTTCTCTGTGAAATGATATTGCACCGTCTCCGCCGTTTCCTGCTTTAATTTTTATTTTCGCCTTATCTACAAACATTTTTCACCTCATAAATTTCAGCTTTTAATTTTCATTAATTTTATACAACAAAATCCCAAGCCAAGTAGCCCGGGATTTTAATTAATCAAAGTTAATTGATTACTGCTCTGCGTAAACGCTTACCTTCTTACGGTCACGTCCAACACGTTCAAATTTAACTCTGCCGTTAACCATAGCAAACAATGTATCATCAGAACCAATACCTACACCCTGACCCGGATGAATATGTGTACCTCTCTGACGAACCAGGATATTACCTGCTACAACATACTGACCGTCTGCTCTCTTAACACCAAGTCTCTTGGATTCGGAATCACGTCCGTTTTTTGTAGAACCTGAACCCTTTTTATGAGCAAAGAACTGCATACTGATCTTAAGCATCTATTACACCTCCGAATATTTCAATGTTATTGTTCCGTTAAATTCCAGTGATATTTGTTCTGTCTGCAAGATAAGACCTTTATATAGTCCCTGCAGAACACTATCCTCCGGAACATCGGTTTTTAAAGTAACCGTATCGTCAACAGCAGAAATTTCAGCTTCAAACCCAAAAATCTCCGTTATAAGATTTGCCGCCATCATCACTGCCGAAGATACACTTGCACAAACAATATCCCTTCCGGACTCATCGTATCCGGCATGTCCGCTTACTTTAAAACCGGTAATTTCGCCGTTTTTTCTGAAGAATTCAGCGATAATCATAAATTATGCCTTGATAGC
>CATKAZ010000079.1 GCA_949745795.1 uncultured Oscillospiraceae bacterium
ACGTCAGTCCAATTACTGCTTTCAGTATAGCTTAAGTAACAAGTACGTGTAAACCCTTACCGGTGTGCAAGGTTTTACCCGTCAATTATATTGTAACAGAAGGTGATCAATATTGTACATTCAGTTTACAAAGGATATAAATAAAATCCGTAATATTGTCTTTCTCGGAAGAACGTTTCGTGAGATTTGTATATTCTCGGTTTCGGGGGGTACAGCATTCTTATCCTATCATATAATTAAACGTATTCTTCCGGGTACATTGTCCCTGTATGTCATAGTACCCATAATGCTTGCAGCGAGTTTTTTTGCATTCTATCATAAAAATAATCTTAAATTTGAAAAACTTATTTTTTACAGAATTAAAAGAGTTTTATTCGGTTCAAAATTACGTAAATACCAAACGGAAAATTTTTATGAATCACTTAACAAATTAATTAAAAAGGAGGAAAGTCGAAAAAATGCTAGGTACCTGCAAGCCAAAAAAACTACCGTCAGTCAAAAGCCTCAAACAGTTAAAAAGCATGCTGCCCAAAACCGTTCAGCAAACCATACCGTTTCTGGACATGCGCAAGGACGGAATATGCATGGTAAAAAATGATTATTACACAAAAACTCTGCAATTTAATGATATAAATTACGAACTTGCCGGAACAGCCGAACAGGAAGCGATTTTTAACCGTTATTGCAGTTTCCTAAATCACTTTGAAAGTAATATTAATATTCAATTCACTTTTCAAAATAAAGTAATTGATATGAAGGAATTTAAAAAATATATCAAGCTTCCCGATAAAAAAAGCGAATCCGAAAAAATCAAAGAATATCGGCAGGAATATCAGGAAATGCTGTATAATCAGTTGGAAAAAAGAAGCAGCGGAACAGTCAAGGTAAAATATCTAACGTTCGGTATACATGAATCAAATTTCAAAAAAGCTAAAAATGCCCTTGAACGTACAGAGTTGGAAATAATCAGAATTTTCAAAAGAATGAATGTAACCGTTCATTCGCTTACCGGATTTGAAAGACTTAAGCTTTTGAAAGAAAGTCTGCATCCCCTTCAGCCGATTCCGTTTAATTTTAACTGGGAATCAAGATATGTCTCCGGTATTTCCGTAAAGGACAGTATCTCTCCGACTTCTATGGACTTCAGCAAGCTTAACTGCTTCAGAATAGGAAATACATACGGTGCTGCTTATCATGTATATATTGATTCGGCTGAAGTTTCCGACAGAATAATCGAGGAAATAATGTCTGTTGACAGCAATTTGGCAGTCAATATACACAGTCATTCTTTAGACCAGTTAAAAGCTCTTAATTTTGTTTCCAACAAGCTTACCAATGCTCAAGCTGTAAAAATCGGAAAACAGCATAAAGCGGCAGACAAAGGTCATGACGGTGATATTCTTCCTCCCGAACTGGTAAACGAAATCGATGCCGTTAATAATATTTATGACAGTCTTTCCAAAAGAAATAACAGATTTTTCATTACAACTCTTTTAATCACTTCGTATGCCAAAAGACCCGATGAATTATTAGGTATTGAAAAAGATATACAGTCAATCGTTCAAAAATATCATTGTGAATTAAAATCTCTTGACGATTTGCAGGAAGAAGGCGCTATGTCTTCTCTGCCTATCGGAATAAATAAAGTTAAAATAAACAGGTCTTTTACTACTGTTGAGCTTGCGGCATTTATGCCTTTTACCACACAGGAA
>CATKAZ010000080.1 GCA_949745795.1 uncultured Oscillospiraceae bacterium
AAAGTCCGCGCCCCCATTTTCATGGGAGCGCGGAACGTTGGTGCGCGAGACGGGACTTGAACCCGTACGTCGAAGACACACGCCCCTCAAACGTGCCTGTCTGCCTATTCCAGCACACTCGCATTGATTACTTTAATATTATATCAAACTTTAATAAATTTGTCAAGGATTTTTTTCTAAAAAAACAAATTTTTTTTATTAACAATTATTAAGTAGTGAAAAATAGACATTTATAGTAGTGAAATACGATTTTAACAAGAAAATTTATACGGTATTTTGAGGCTTATGGTATTATTTTTTATTATTTAAAATTAATTGCAATTTATATTATTATATGGTATAATAAAAATAATTGAACTGTAAACGGAGAAAATCACAATGCTAGTAAATTTAATAAATATAAATAAATATTATAACGGAAAACATATTTTAAAAAATATTAATTTAACTGTTAATGAAAAGGATCGTATAGGTCTTATAGGTATAAATGGATGCGGTAAAACTACGTTACTGCGCATTCTTACAGGAAAAGAGCTTCCGGACCGTTCAACTGAAAAGGACGGTATCGTTTCTTTTGCCTCTAAAACTTCTATAGGATATTTGGAGCAAATGTCCGGATTGGACAAAGAAAGTACAGTTATAGATGAAATGAAAAGTGTTTTCAGTCATCTTGATTCTGTACTTGAGCGAATGAAAGAGCTTGAACATATAATGAAAGAAGCATCGGAAATCAGTGAAGAAATTTCTGAGGAATATTCCAAACTTGCTGCATATTATGAGTCTAATGACGGATATATAATTGATGTGAAAATTAAAACAATTTTAAATGGTTTGGGATTTAGTGAAAATGAATATAATCGTATTATCAGTGGATTCAGCGGAGGAGAAAAAACTCGTCTTGCTATTGCAAAGCTTCTTCTTGAAGAGCCTAATCTATTGATTTTGGACGAACCTACAAACCATCTTGACTTTAAAACGGTGCTATGGCTTGAAGAATATCTTAAAGATTATAAAGGTGCACTTTTAATAGTATCTCATGATAGATATTTTCTTGATAAGGTTGTCACTTCAGTTTGTGAAATAGAATATGGTGTACTTACGAAATATAAAGGTAATTATACGGCATATACTTTGCTTAAAAGAGATAGTATAAAGCGCCAGCAAAAGGAATATGAAGCACAGCAGAAAGAAATTGCCAAGCTGGAGGAGTATATTGCCAAGAATAAAGTAAGAGCTTCAACTGCGGCAAGTGCTAAAAGCCGTGAAAAAGCTTTGGAACGTATGGAGCTTATTGAGAAGCCAAGTATAGCGTCAAATAATGCTAATATAAAATTTGAGTATAAAGTTCAGCCGCCATTTGATATACTTGATGTAAAAGACGTTGATATCAGAGTTGGCAGCGGTACTCTTGAAAAAGTTTTGGCAGAGAATATATCTTTTGAAATTAAAAGGGGAGAGAAGCTTGGAATTATTGGTGATAATGGTATTGGAAAATCATCATTTTTAAAAGTTCTACAGGGCATTCTGCCTCATTCAGGTAAAATAAAATGGGCATCTAATGTAAAGATTTCTTATTTTGAGCAGGAAAGCGCAAATCTTGATCCTGCAAATACTGTGATTGATGAACTTCATAGGCATTATCCTTTGCTTACCGATCTTGAAATTCGTTCTCTACTTGGAAGTGTTGGAATTAAAGGTGAGAATGTCTTTAAGGAAACAGGAATTATCAGTGGGGGAGAGAGAGCAAAAGTTTGTTTTGCGTTTATGATGCTTGAAAAGGGCAATGTACTTATTTTGGACGAACCTACAAACCATTTGGATTTAACTTCAAAAGAATCTATTGAACAGGCTCTTGATGAATTTGACGGTACTGTTATTTTTGTTTCCCATGACAGATACCTTCTTAATAAAATTGCAGGAAAAATTTTAGAAATAAGAAGTGACGGTACGGAAGTATATAACGGAAATTTCGATTATTATCTTGACATAAATAACAAGCGGGATCAGATAGCTCGTCAGGCAGCCGAAGCTGAAAGTAAAGCAAAGGCTGAACAGGAGTATAAAGAGAAAATTGAAAGATCATATAAATCTAAGGAACAGAGAAGTCTTGAAGCCAAAAAAAGAGCTCGTGTAAAAGAGCTTGAATGTATGATTGAAGAAAAACAGTCTGAGCTTGATAATTTGCAGAAAGAGATAACTAAAGAAGAAATTTATATGAATTTTGAAGTAATGAATAAAAAATGTACCAAAATAGAACAGTTAAAAAATGAAATAGATGAACTGTTTGACGAAATAATTGAACATAGCTGAGCTAAATTATTGGCGGCATCGATTGAAGTTTCATTCAAAATCGTAATTATAAGGGAATTGTAAATAAAATTTTCTGCTTGAGGCAAAAAAAGTTTAATTTTTACTTGACAAATTCAAATAAATATTATATAATAAGATACTTTCAAAAGAACGGAGTTATTCAAATGAAAACTGAAAATTTTAAAACTATCTCTGAAAACAGAAAAGCAAGACATGAATACTTCGTACTTGAAAGTATGGAAACCGGAATTGAACTTATGGGAACTGAAGTAAAATCATTAAGACAGGGTCAGGTTAATCTAAAAGACAGTTGGTGCTCTATTGACAAAGGTGAGCTTTTTATAAAAGGAATGCATATTTCTCCTTATGAAAAAGGAAATATTTTTAACCGTGATCCTATGAGAGTCAGAAAACTGCTTATGCACCGCAAGGAAATTAATCGTCTTTTCGGAAAAGTTAAGCAGGATGGTCTTACTCTTATTCCGCTTTCTCTGTATTTTAAAGGTTCAATTGTTAAGGTACAGCTTGGATTATGCAAAGGTAAAAAATTGTATGATAAGCGTGAAGACGCTGCTAAAAAAGATGCTAAACGTCAAATTGAAAGAGCTGTAAAA
>CATKAZ010000081.1 GCA_949745795.1 uncultured Oscillospiraceae bacterium
GTGTGCATTTCTCATTTTTCACGTTTTTCAGGGATTTTGTCATTTGTCAAGTCGTCAAGTGGATATTTCTCATTTTCCATGATTTTCAGGTGATAATAAATGTAATACTAATAATATTTTATAAAAAATGAGGAGAAAGCTAATAATGTTAAAAGTCAAAAAAATATTTTCCGTTTTTGTAGGTACGGCTATTACAGCTACTGCACTTATGACTGCGCCGTTTTCTACTTTTGCTGCTGAAAAAACCTGGCAGGAATCGTATTTAGAAATAATTGATAATCAACTTCATGATGATTCTTCAGCTTATTTGTTATGCTATATTGACAATGATGAAATTCCGGAACTTTATATGTGGGACAACGAGCATCAGTGTTATGCTTTATATACTTACTACGGAGAAGCAATTTTATGTAGTAAGTGGCGTGAAAGAGAGTCAATGTGGATATATAATAATAAAAGCGGTTATTTTTGGTCTACTTATAGCACTAATGCTGCATATCAATACACCATTTTTCATAAATTAGAAAACGGATCGAGCAGTTACATTTACTCATTCTGCATTGATAGGAGTGAAATGCCTATTGAAAAATATTTGATAAATGATGAAGATGTAGGTAGAGAAGAATATGAACGCAAAATGAAAGAATTAGAATCAGAATATCCGTTATCTTCAGAATTTCAGGTTAATGGAAAATTAAGTCAAACATATGCTGAAATAAGACAATACCTGCTTAATACCAACGGAGACGGCAAGCTGACTGCAAGCGATGCGGCATTTATCGTAAAGATGCTTGCTGAAGCGTCGATTTATAGTGAAAAGATAAAAGCCGAGGATTATCCGGCAATGGATTTTAATCGGGACGGTAAAATTACAGCAAAAGATGCCGCAGATATTGCAAGATATTTGGCAGAGCAGTCAATAATGTAAGTAATTTTCATAATCATTAGCATTACAGTATTTTAAAACGTTTATAATTATGCACCATATTTGTAAATTTATTAAACTAAGTAAACAGTATAGTAAAAAGCAGAACAAGTTTTCTTGTTCTGCTAAAATTTTATATCCTATTGGTGTATGCCACAATTTTACCGGTGCAAATCTTTTCATTCTATTCTAGAGGCTGGTATCTGTTTCTTTAATTATATTGTTGGCTTGTATAACCATTTATTCTTCTATTCATTATTTGACACTTCTTTAAATGGTTCAATGGATCAATTCTTCAAAAATCATTGTTGCAAATTGGAAATAAATAAGCATAGAACATGTATCGACAATGGTGCTGATCAATGGAG
Organism: uncultured Oscillospiraceae bacterium; assembly: GCA_949745795.1. Lineage (GTDB taxonomy): Bacteria > Bacillota > Clostridia > Oscillospirales > Ruminococcaceae > Porcipelethomonas. The sequence continues at coordinate 1,294 of CATKAZ010000081.1, forward strand.
TTGCCATTATAGCAGGATCAAGTTTAACCTTTTTAGCTATAAGCGGTAATGCGCATCCTATAAATTCTGCAATAATTACTGTTCCTATAATGGAAAGAGTAATTACTATTGAAAGTTGAAAATTTTTATAGAATATAAATATTCGTAAACCGTTTGTTAAAGCAAGTATAATGCTTACTATTAAGGAAATCCTAAATTCTTTAAAAACGGCCTTAAAGAAATCTTTAAATTGAATTTCACCTGTAGCAAGTCCGCGAATAACAGTAGTTGAGCTTTGAGAACCGCAATTTCCTCCTGTTGACATCAGCATGGGTATAAACGACACCAAAATGGGAATAGCCTGAAAGGCTTCTTCATACTTAGTCAATAAACTTCCGGTAATCGTTGCTGAAAGCATAAGCACCAGCAACCAGCCGATTCGTTTTTTTGCATGTGTAAAAACTGAAGTTTTAAAGTATGAATCTTCAATTGGCTGCATAGCTGCCATTTTGGAAAAGTCTTCTTCATTTTCTTCTGCAATTACGTCCAGTACATCGTCAAAAGTAATAATTCCCACCATTCTTTCTTCGTTATCCACTACAGGCATGGCAAGAAAATCGTATTTTGAAAACTTTTTTGCTACATCCTCACGATCCTCATGAGTATAGACAAATATTACATTTGAATCCATTATACTTTCTATTGTAGCGTCTTCATCAGCTGTAACAAGATCAAGAATGGTTACATATCCTATCAACTTTCGTGATTCGGTAATATAACAAGTATAAATTGTTTCTTTTACAACACCAACCTTTCTGATCCATTCCAAAGCTTCTTTTGAAGTCATATTTTTATGGAGATAAACGTATTCAGTTGTCATAACACTTCCGGCACTATCTGTTGGATAGTCCAAAATAGCATTGATTTGTTTTCTTGTTTCAGAATCTGTATTTTTCAGAATTCTTGCAACTACGTTTGCCGGCATTTCCTCAATAATATCGACTGTATCGTCTACATATATTTCGTCTAATATTTCACGCAGTTCTTTATCACTGAAACCGCTGATAAGATGCATTTGCGTATCACTGTCCATAAAAGTAAAAGTTTCAGCTGCAAGTTCTTTCGGAAGCAATCTGAACAATAGAGTAATGTTTCGAGGAGAAAGTGTTTCCAGAAGAGATGCAAGATCCGCAGGATATAGATCTTTTACAATAGATTTAATTTTTATATAATTTTTTTCATTTAACAGTTCAAGAATTTTTTCTGTCATAAGCTGTACACCTCTGAAAATAAAATGAAAAATCCGTATCAGGACATGATACGGACATAAAAATATAAAATATCTGTATTTCTGTCCGTTCGAGCTTTAGCTTCGCAGGGCATGAAATTACATTAAAATATGCCTTAGTCGACATATTTTGTTAACCATCTCATAGTGTCTCCACTACTTTGCGGCAGTAACCCGTATCCCTGTGGTAGCCTTACCTACCGGAATTATTATATTTATAATACCTTATTTTTTTCGTTTTGTCAATAAGATTATTAAATTTAAAGTACTAAAATACAAAAAAAGTTGTTAAATGTATATAAAAAGTATTCTTGTTTTTTTGTTATTTCATAGAAAAAATCGTAAATTTATTAAAAAATAGTTACAAATATAAGAGAATATGTTATAATATAGTCATAATTTTAATTTTAAGTTTATGGGAGATGAAACGATGCAGTTTTTTAAATCTAAAAGATTTATTGTTATGACTGTTGTGGCGTTTATGATGACATCACTGGGAATAACAGTAAAAGCCGAATCGCTTTTAGACCAGACATTAACATATGACAGTAATAAGAGTGCTTTTTTAAATTATGATCCTGAGAATGATACATATGAGCTTCTTACGGAAGATGGTGATGATATTATTTATGACATGTATGATAAAACTCCCGAAGTTACAGAAGCTGCTGTTACTACTCCGGCAGCAACAAAATATATATCTCCGGCTATGACAGTCCCTTCATATATAGGAAGGTTAAGAGCAGAAATATTATCGGAGAGAGCATTGCTTACACAAACTACAACAGTTAGCACTACTGTTAAGACTACAGTTAAAACAACACCTAAAGTAACAACTACAAAAAAGGTTTATGACGGCATTGATGTTTCCAGACACCAAGGAAGTATAAACTGGAAAAAGGTAAAATCGGCAGGAATTGATTTTGTAATGATTCGTGCCGGGTACGGAATGGAGTATGACCAAGTTGACGCTAATTTTCATACAAATATAAAGAATGCACAGTCGGCGGGATTGGAATGTGGGGTTTATTGGTATAGTTATGCTGTGAGTACTTCTGAAGCGCTTAAAGAAGCTAAGGTATGTTATAATACAATTAAGGGATATAAGTTAAGTTATCCTGTGGCTTTTGATATCGAAGACCCTAGTCAGACCGGTTTGAGTATGACTACAATATCAAATATGACAAAGGTTTTTTGTGATTATCTAGAACAACAAAAATATTTTGTTTCGGTATATAGTTACGCAAGTTTTCTTAAGGATAAGATGAACAGCAGCGTTTTATCAAAATATGATATATGGGTTGCACATACAGGAGTATCAAAACCTTCATTTACCGGAAGTTATGGAATGTGGCAGTATAGTCATACCGGAAGAGTAAATGGAATCAGTGGAAATGTTGATTTAAATTATGGATATAAAAACTATCCATCTATTATAACATCAAATAAGTTAAATGGTTATTAATAAATACATATTTGGGTACTGTTTTCAGTACCCAATAATTTTCATAAGGAGAAAAATTTGTGTTAAATTTTATACTTGGCGGTGCCGGATGTGGAAAATCATATTTAATGATGAAAAAAATCAGTCAAATAATTAATAACGGCAATAAAGTTATTTTTATTGTTCCGGAACAATTTTCATTTGAATCAGATAAAAAGCTATATAATTTTCTTGGTGCAGAAAATTTCAATAAAATTTTATCTGTTAGTTTTACATCTCTGGCTAAGGAAATTTTCGAAAGATTTGGAAGTAAATCAGGAGAATATGCAGAGGATATTCATAAGTTTATAATTATGAATAAAACGGTTCATGAATTGGCAGAAAATAAATCACTTCAATATTTTAATAAGCAATCCGGAAAAATTAATTTTGCAGAAGATGCACTTAAGATTGTTACGGAATTTAGACAGTGCGGAATTTTATCCGATGAATTTATAAAAATTATCACTAATGATAGTCATAATTATAATGAAAAAATTTATGATCTGGCTCTTATTTATTATACTTACGATAATATGCTAAAAGAAAAAAACTTGAAAGATAGTCTAACAGATATATCAGAATCGGCAGCAGTTGCCAATCTAAATGATTTTTTTGCCGATTATGTTGTATTTATAGATGAGTTTGAAAGTTTTACAGGTGACGAATATGAAATGATCGACGCTATTATATCACAGGCAAAGAATGTGTATGTTGCACTAAGATTAGAAAATATCGGAAATAATGAGTACGGGGTATTTGATTCTATTGAAAAAACATGGAAAGGATTTTATCAAATAGCCAAAAAATATAATATAGAAATTAAAACTGAAAATTTAGAAACCCCAATAAAATATAATAATGATGATTTAATATATTTAAATAAAAATATATATCGTAAGTTCAATGAGGGAGAACAATACTCTGAAAATATTAGCATTATTGAATGCAGGGATTTATATGAAGAAGCAGATTATATTTCATCACAAATCAGGGAACTTGTAATAAACAAACATTATTCATATAATGATATAGCTATATTGTCAAGACAATTAAATGAATATACTTATATATTGGAATCAGCATTTAGAAAGTATGATATACCTTATTTTATGGATATAAAAAAATCAGCTTATCATACTGTAATAATGCAGCTTGTAATAAGTGTTGTAAATATTTTATGTAATAATAAAATAGAAACAGAAACTATATTAAAATATATAAAAACACAGTTTAATGATATTTCAATAAAAGATATTTCTGCAATAGAAAATTACTGTTATGAATGGGATATTAACGGGGAGCAGTGGCTTAGCCCTTTTACTGCTGAAATTGATAAAAATCCTAGAATTGAAAATATACGAAAGACTGTAATCGAACCTATAATTGAATTACGTAATAAATGCAAAAATGCTGACTGTAAAAAGATATGTAAAAGTATATATGAATTTTTGTATGAAACTAAAGTTCCAATAAGAGTGTCAGAGCTATGCGTTCAATTAAATGATATGGGATTAACATATCAGGCAAAGGAACAAAAAAGAATATGGGATATGCTTATGTCTATTCTTGATGCAATTTCAGAAATCGGCGGGGCAATGACTTTGATGGAGTTTCAGAATTTATTTACTGTGGTGATTAAGCAAATAACTTATTCAACTCCTCCGCAGACTCTTGATGGCGTTCATGTTGCAAATGCTGAAACGGCAAGATTGGATTCACCGAAGGCAGTATTTGTTCTTGGTGTTAATGAGGGATACTTTCCGATGTCCTCAAATAAAGGCGGACTTTTAAATGAGAAAGACCGAATTAAATTTGAATTGTCCGGACTGCATCTTTCCAGGGATACAGATGAACTTATATCTGATGAAAAGTTGATTGTATATAAATCTCTTACATATGCAACCGATAAGCTTTTTATATCGTATCCGTTAAGTGACAGTATAGGTTCAAGCCGTTATCCGGCTTCGATTTTAAATCAGATACGTCAAATGTTTAAAAATGATATATTAAAATTGGCATCTGATAAAGATATAGTTTTTTATTCTACAACACCCCAAGCAGCTTATTTTAATTATATTCAGAATTTTAGTAATTCGGATATGCAGCTATCCGGTATAAAAACAGTATTAAAGGATTATCCATACTATACTTCAAGAATAGACTATTTAAAAAAGGTTTCTTCACAAAAGGAATTTAAAATTGAAGATAAGGAATTGATAAAAAAAGTTTATTCTAGTACGCTGAATATATCTGCTACGGGATTAGAAGAATTTAGTTTATGTCATTTTAAATTTTTTTGCAATAGTGGTTTAAAGTTAAAAAACAGAAGAAGGCGTCAGATTGGAAGTCTTGAACAGGGAAATTTAATTCATCAGTGTCTAGAAAATGTTTTAGGTTCATGTAGAGATAAGGAAGAATTTGATAATTTATCACATAACCGAATAAAAGAAATAATCAAAAAAAGTACTGATGAATATTTAGAAAGCAATATGGGGGGAGATATAAAAAGAACTGCCAGATTAGAAAGTAATATTAGACGTATTGAGGATAATATATTACAAATAATCTGTCATTTGCAGAATGAACTAAAACAATCCGAATTTCGTCCTATTGAATTTGAATTTAATATAAATAAAAATGGAATAGCATATTTAACAGCAGATAATGGTATTGAAATAATTTTAAGAGGTGTGATTGATAGAATAGATATTTATGAATGTTACGAAAAGAAATATATACGTGTAATTGATTATAAAACAGGTAAAAAAGTTTTTTCATTATCTTCTTTACTTTATGGTATAAATTTACAAATGCTTCTATATTTGTTTACTATCACAGGAAGCAAAGGAGATTTTAGCGGTTGTAGTCCTGCGGGAGTATTGTATATGCCATCCGGAGAAGTTGCCTGTGCAAGAGACAGGGATGACATAGGGAATGTAAGTGAATATTTAAATAAGCATTATAAAATGAATGGTGTGGTATTAAATGACCGTATTGTGCTTAACGCAATGGAAAAGGATATTCAGGGTATATATATTCCTGCAAAGCTTCTTAAAGGAGATGCAGGTGAAGGAGAATTGCTTTTAAATAAGCGTTCTTCCTCGTGTCTTACTTCTTCACAGTTTATAAAACTCAGAGAACACACAGAAAAAATAATAATTGATGTATGCAATGAACTTTATAATGGAAACATTGATTCAAATCCTTTGATAATGTATGGTAACAGCCCTTGTGATTATTGCGATTACTGGTCTATATGCGGAAATACCCCTTGCGAAAAGTTTCGTGAAGCCGATAAAAATGCAGAAGAAAAAATGCTTAAAATAATTTCGGATGAAAAATGAAGTATTGACAAATAGAGATAA
>CATKAZ010000082.1 GCA_949745795.1 uncultured Oscillospiraceae bacterium
ATAGGATATCTAACTGATGAATCAATTTTCTTTAGCTTCCTATATTGACAAAGAGCCGATAATACGCAAATTGAGAATGCGTTTATCGGCTCTTTGGATTGTGTTTTAACGGCAGATTATTTACTTGAGCTTATTACTTTAATTTCATATACAACAGGATAGTAAAACGGCGTTTCCTCGGTGAAAGCGTCCTTTACGGTGACTTTAACAGAACTGCCGGAAGGAATGTCCTTTGAGGAGATGTTTTTTCCGTCTATATCAAGTAATTTGGTATCCTTACTGATACCGAGTGAATTTATGGGATCACCGTAGATTTCCGTTGTACGCTCGACAATGAGGCGAGTTTCACCATTGGATTGTATAACGGTTTCCTGTACAACAGCTTCAAACGATTTCTGCGACCATTTTGGGGATTGAGTAAACAAACTTATCGCATCTATGATTATTACAATTACAACAGCAAAGGCAATGAAAACTTTTTTATTCTTCATACTATACCTCATACAACTTGATGTTTCTTAAATCCTAATTTTGCAAGCGGCAGCATAATTGCTGTTAATACTGCATACAGAATTGCCCTTATGGATAGAACGTTAAAAACTATTCCTCCTATCTGATAGGAAATATATTTATCAATTTCCGGCATAGTTGAACGATACGGCAGCAGGAATAAGGTTAAATTGTATGCTCCGGTTGTTCCGTTAGGTGAAAGAAACAGTGGAATAAAGAGTACAGGTACAAGCACAATCAGTACAATATAAGGACTTTTCATTTTTGCAGACAAAAATAATGTCAGTCCAATCATAGCAAGCAGTACCAGATAAATAACGCCGAGATTGATAAGAGTTGCTTGCAGGAATGTGAACGGGTAGGGGATTGTTGTACCTGCAATTTGCAAAGGAAGATTCCAGCCGTCAGTTCCGAATGCAGCAAGAGGCAGTCCAAAGGCAACGATGATATGAAGTGTAAAGGCGAGAACGCCAAACAGCATGGACGATATAATTTTTGCCGTTACCAATTTTGTCTTGCCGTATTTTCCTGATAGAATAACAGAATCCGTACCTGCCTGATATTCGCCTGAAAAGACAGGTGCTATCACAATACAGACTGCCAATAGAGCAAACATCAGAAGTTCAAAACTGCTCATAATGATTTTCCAGCCTTCATGATAACCGTATTGCAGGGGTGCTTCTACCTTGCTGCTCATATTGCTCCAGTATTCTTTCTGTTCCGTTGACATATCTCTTGACGGTGTGTTCAAGAGCGATTCTATTTTTTCATTTCTTGATTGATAAAACTTAGCTCCGTCTGTTAAATCAAGTTCGGGCAGTTTATTGAAACCGGAATTTTCACCGGGAGAATCATATGCGGAGGCGATCATGCTGAGCAAATTTTCACGGGGAGCGACATAATTCCAGTATGCGTCACCGATTAGAAATTTTTCGCTTCCGTCATAGCCGACATTTTCGGGATTTTCAAATAGCTTTTGGTATTCTGTAATAGTTTGTGCCGCATATTCATCGGTAATAGGTACAGATAAATCCTTATACTGTTCTTTTTCATAGGCAATTCCATCGAACCCCTTAATTACACCGTCTTGATTATAGGTTTGGAATTGCAGTATAGGCAGTCCGAAAAGAAATGCCGTTAAAAGCAAACTGATTGCCATAACGATAATAGTTGATTTTTTTCGCAGTATTTTAAGAAACTCATATTTAACCAGCATAATCATTGCTCCTTTCGCTTTGTGCATCTTCTCCAAAATGGTACAGGAACAAGTCTTCTAAACTCGGCTCTACAGTAACTGCATCTGCCATCGGTGCTGTATCACTGACAACCCTCAGCCTTACCATGTTGTTTTCGTGGTGTAGATTTACAACGGATAAATGTCGGCTGTATTCTTCCACTTTTTTATTGTCAACTAAAAATTCCCACACTTTTCCCTTAATACCTTCTGTAACAGTTTCAATAGGCTCGCTAAGCAGAAATTGTCCGTTTTTCATCATCAAAATGTAGTCGGCAATATAAGAAACATCTGATACAATATGTGTAGACAAAATTACAATTTTCTCCTTTGCAAAATCTGATATGAGGTTGCGGAAGCGAATACGTTCCTTGGGATCAAGTCCTGCGGTAGGCTCATCCAGTATCAAAATCAAGGGATGGTTCAATTCTGCCTGAGCAATTCCCAATCGCTGCTTCATACCGCCTGAATAGGACTTGACTTTTTTATTTGCTACTTCATGAAGATTAACCATATGAAGTAATTGCTCTGTTCGTTTTTTTGCGGTTTTGGTATCAAGCCCTTTTACCGCTGCCATATACAGCATAAATTCACGGGCGGTAAAATCAGGATAAAAGCCGAAATCCTGCGGCATATAACCTAAATGAGAATAATACTGTTCTCCTAATTCCTCGATGGTTTTTCCGTTCAGACGAATACTGCCTGAAGTTGGCTTTAAAACACCGCAGATCATTCTCATAAGTGTTGTTTTACCTGCACCGTTTGCTCCGAGTAATCCGTATACTCCCGGAGAAAGGCTTGCATTTACATGATTTACAGCACACTTTGTTCCGTACTGCTTACATAAGTCTTGTAATTGTAACTGCATATAAAAATCCTCCTGATTTATTTTATATAGGCAAAAAACAAGGCGGCCTATGCTTAATAGCATAAACCACCCATCTTAGGCTGAACTTTTCTCTATCTTAATTTAATCTTAATTTGCATTGTCCTTACTTCCAGAAGGAATATGGATTATAAATTCTGTTCCGATATCCAGCTGACTTTTAACGGTTATCTTACCGCCGTGAAGCGTTACAATCTGATTGGCTATTGCAAGTCCCAGACCGCTGCCTTCCGGTTTTTCTTTTGTGTTTGTCCCTCTGTAATATCGCTCAAACAGCCTTTCTTGTTCGGATTTGCTCAATCCTTTTCCGTTATCACTGATAGAAATCAGAATACCGTTATTTTTATCTGCGTCGAGTGTAACGCTGACTTTTGTATCAGAAGAATTGTGTATAATGGCATTAATGACAAGATTTATTACTGCTCGTCGGAACAGGTGGGGATCGATATTGGCATTAAGCTCTGTAATATTGCTTTTAAATGTAATATTACGGTCTGAAAAAGCGGGATCATTTATAATGTCGATTATCCATTCTTTCACACAGCGTGTTAACCGAACATTTTGAGGATGAAACGGTATAGCACCGGAATCTAACTGATAAGTCAGCTTTAAATCATTTATCAAGCGTTCGGCGTGATTCACATTTTTTAAAATAATATTACCGTATTCCTGTATGGATTGTTGATTTAAATAGGAACTATCGGCAAGCATTTCCGCATATCCTTTAATGGGGGAAAGCGGCGTTTTCAAATCGTGTGTAATATTAGCAATCCATTCCCGGCGTTTCGTTTCAGTTTCTTGATTCAGTTGGTCAGCATAACGAATTTCCTGATCTGTTTTGTTAAGAGCGCCGTAGATTTCACCGAACATTCCTTTTTCTTTTTGCGGTTTGTAGGAACGGAGTGGGATATTTTTGATACTGTCTGTAATTCCAGACAATTTTCGTGAAAGCCAAAAACCATAAGCAAGTAGGACAATAATAAGAGCGCTCAAAGCGGAAAGAATAATCGTTCTTGCTACCGGAGAAAGCCTTGCAACCCTTTCACCGTTGTAATGCAGCATATATTTTCCTATATCATAAGGAAACCCAATAACATAACTGCAAATTTCTTTAGAATCGTATAAACTATTTGTAAATATCGTATATCCGTTTTTATAGTCACTGGAGCTAAGTATCATCAGTTCAGAAGCAGAATATTTTTCGGGATAATCAGCCGGTTTATTGTGGGAAAAAATCTCCTGTCCGGATTCATCAATAAATTGAACCCATAATCCGTATTCGTCTAATCGGTCAAGACCGATTTGCTCTATGGAGATCTTTCCGTTTTCATATGTCGTCCAGGCTGTAAAACTATCTGTGAAATCTTGCGGCCAATGGGCGAGGCTCATTCCTTCCGGTTCAGGTATTGAAAATACATAATAGAAAAGACTTATTGCTGTTGTAATACCGATTATTATTACGAGCAACAAAAGTAAAACCATTCTGAAAAAAGGATTAAATTTCTTTTTACTTTTCATATGGATTTACCAGCTTATAGCCTAAGCCTTTCATAGTTATAATATACTGCGGTAAGGTGGGATCATTCTCTAACTTTTCACGCAAATGTCTGATATGAACCATAACAGTATTA
>CATKAZ010000083.1 GCA_949745795.1 uncultured Oscillospiraceae bacterium
CGTCTCATCAATGGTTATTTCCAAGCCAACAGCATCCGCCAGTAACGCAAGATTATCTTCTTCCGCAAGCCAAGGAGTAAAGTCCAATGCTTCATGCGGACAGACCTTTCGTAAGTCTTTTATTTCTTTTAATTTTCCTAAGTTTATCACGGTACTGTTCCTCCTTGTCGCAAGATAATCGTCTTATCCACTCGACCTATTACAAAATCATCTTATAAACTCAACCTTGCCCATTTTCAACCTGTCAACTCAACCCTTGTTTTCATTACAAGGCAAGGGTCATTTGTTGTCCAAAAGAGCTGATAAGAAACGCACTCCCAACTCTCGGAAATGCCTTATTTTCAAGTCTTTTTCGGTATTTACTTCTGTACTTTTGACAGCAATACTACACACTCCACATGTGTCGTCCTAGGGAACAAATCAACTGCCTGAACTTTTTCAACATTATATTCGTTTTGAACAAAGAAAGAACAATCCCTTGCAGCAGTAGCCGGATTACAAGAAATCATAACAATTTTTTGAGGATTCATTTGTAAAACCGCATTAAGCGTTACATTATCACAACCTTTTCTCGGAGGATCCAGTATTATAACATCAGGTTTTATACCGGAATCAACAAGTTTTTTTGCTGCTTTACCGGCATCTGAACAAATAAATTCAGCATTATGTATATTACTAATATATGCATTTTCATTTGCATTTTCAACAGCCTGAGGTATAATTTCCACACCGATAAGTTTCCGAACCCTTGAAGCCATTGAAAGACCGATAGTACCGGCACCGCAATAAAAATCCAATAAAGTTTCGTTTCCTTTAAAATCTGCAAAATTTGACGCAATAGCATATAATTTTTCCGCTTGAAGAGTATTTACCTGATAAAAAGCTTCCGGAGCAATATTTATATTATTACCGCACATAATATCCTGAATTTTATTTTTTCCCCATAAAGCAACAGTTTTTTTACCCAAAATTACATTTGTATTGTCAGGATTAATGTTCATGACAATACTTTTAATATCATGATATTTTTCCGAAAGAATTTTACATAATTCTGAAAACCGTACTGCTGATGCTTTAGTAACTACCAAGCATATCATAATTTCTTTTGAATGATACCCCTGTCTGATAAAGATGTGACGAAGCAGTCCTTTTCCGGTATTTTCATCATAACTTTTTATCCTGTTCTTTACAGCATATTCTATTATTTCTTCGGCAATATAACTGAATATACTCGGCAAAAGCCTGCACTTATTGCCTGCTATAATACGATGACTTCTTTTAGCATAAAAACCGCATACAGGTCTGTTATTGTCTGTTCCTACAGGATACTGAGCTTTATTTCTATACTTATCAGGACAGTCACAGCCTAAAATAGGCAAAAATTCAGCATTAATACCACCTATTCTAGTAAAAGCGTCATATACAAACTTTTCTTTAATTTTAAGTTCACTTTTATAATTTATATGACGAAATGAACAACCGCCGCATTGAGGAAAGTATTTGCAATCAGAAATAATTCTGTCTTCAGATGGTTTTACTATCTTTTCCACTTTTCCATAGGCGTAATTTTTTAACACCTTCACTATTCTTGCTTCAATTATATCACCCACAGCAGTTTCCGGAATAAATACTGCCATTCCGTCCGATCTCCCTACACCGTTCCCCTCCGATGTAATATCAGTAATTTCAAGTGTTACAATCTGGTTTTTATCCATAAATCAACTTTTCTCCAATGGTTTTATAATCTTATATATAAGTTCTTTCTTTTGCATAAGCTCATCAAATCTATTGATATATTCAAAAGGAAATTTATAATTATGTATTCTTGTAATTTTTCCGTCAGGTTCAATCAATTTAGTTGACGCCGCACAACCGGCACCTAAAATAATCTGAGTTTCATCCATTATAAATATATTGTAAAGGCTCTCTTTACCCCTTTTGGCAAATCCGATGTTTTCCAGATTTTCAAGTGTATTCTTTTGACGATAAAGATAATAAGGTATATATCCTTTTTCGGGAAGAATTTTCATACTTTTATTTACCATATTAGACGCCGGATTATTTTTAAAAGTACTTAAGCTATTCTCATACAGCTTTGCTGACCGTTTTATCGTAAGAGTATGTACTGTAATACTATCCGGATCAAGTTCTATAACCTTATCGAGAGTATTACAAAAGCTGTCAAAAGAATCGCCGGGAAGACCGGCTATCAAATCCATATTTATATTATCAAATCCTAAATTGCGTGCAGTATAAAATGCATTTATTGTATCTTCAGCAGTATGATTGCGTCCGATAATTTTAAGTACTTCATTATTCAGAGTCTGAGGATTAACCGAAATTCTGGTAGCACCGTTTTCCTTAATTACTTTCAGTTTTTCAACAGTTATAGTATCGGCACGTCCGGCCTCAACATTATATTCTCTTACTTTTGAAATATCAATATTATCCGCAAGCGTTTTCATTATAATTTCAAGCTGAGACGCTTCAATTGATGTCGGAGTACCGCCTCCGAAATATATAGTATCTATCTTAAGATTCAAATCCCTTATAATTTTTCCTAATATTTCAATTTCACGACAAAGTAACCTTATATAATCAGGTATCAGTTTTTTTGCACTTTCAATAGAATGTGAAACAAATGAACAATAACTGCACCTAGTTGGACAAAATGGTATGGAAATATAAATACTTACCGTATTGGAATCTATCTTTTTTAATAGCGGCATTTGATTTACAGCAGTCATATAAGCAAGCTCAAGACGTTTATCAGAAACCATATACTTATCCTTCAATACTTTAAACGCCTGTTCCCTGCTCATTCCGTTTTCAATCAAATCAGACATCTTTTTGACCGGTCTGATACCGGTCATAAGTCCCCAAGGAGGAGTTATACCCGTGATTTTTTGCAGGCATAAATAAATAAGCCTGCAAATTTCATGCTCACAGTTATTTTTATCAGCATATTCATTTGGGATCCTATATGCTTTTCTTGCTTTAATTCCATTAATACGGCAATAGGCAAAAAGATAAGTAAATCTATGCCCTTTTTTTAATTGAGACATTACTATATCGCCGTCAGCATCTGTAATATCATAATGAAAAGTGAATCTTGAAGGAACAAAAAGCTTTACAGTTGCTTCTGTTTCATATTTGAAATCATGACCATTAAATAAAATCTTCATAAGGATTTCCTTTTAAATATGGATTATTTTTTCTTTCATAGGAAAGCGTACTGGTTTCATTATGTCCCGGAAAAACGTCATAATCCCCTTCCAACTGATCTAGTTTTTGAAGTGACTTAAACATTTCTCCCATATTTCCTCCCGGGAAATCCGTTCTGCCCATTGACAGCTTGAAAAGAGTATCACCGGTAAAAAGAGCATTTCCGCATTTATAACAGACCCCTCCCTCTGTATGACCGGGAGTATGAATAACTTCAAATGAAATTTCATCAAGAGAGATAACATCACCGTTTCTTAACGTTATAAATTCCGGAATCTCATTAAATCGTCCCGCACCTATTGCATCAGCCAGACTTTTTGTACGGCTTGTAAGCATAGGAGCATCATTTTCATGAATATAAACCTCTGCGCCGTATGCAGCAGCAGTTTCACGAACCGCACCAATATGATCATAATGACCATGTGTCAGCAGAATTTTTTTCAAGGTAAGATTATGTTCGTCAAGAAGCTTTTTTATTTTCTGAAAGTCACTTCCGGGATCTACAGCAACAGCATTTTTACTTTCTGTTCCAATAATATAACAGTTAGCTAAAAGCTCCCCTACAGGAAGACGGTATATTTTCATAATTTTCTCCGATCTATAACTTTGCTCTTTCAACAGATACAACATTTTTAACACGCCTTAGCTTTTCAAATAGATTTTTAAGCTGTTCTGTACTGGCTATTGTAATAGTTGCTTCAAAAAGAGCATTTCCGTTTTTTAAATTTCTTGAAGATGAGTGAACAATAGGAATTCTTGCCTCTGTAAGAATTGCCGTAATATCATAAACCAAGCCGACTCTGTCCAGAGCTGTAACTTCAATACTAGTCTGAAGACTTGCCTGTTCGCTGTCAGTCCACTGAACGTCCATCCATCTTGCAAGTTCTTCGGAATTATCCCGCTTAACAGCCGAAAGATAATTTGTACAGTTTACAGTATGAACCGATATACCATGACCTCTGGTAATAAACCCAACAATTTCATCACCGGGAAGAGGATTACAGCATTGAGCAAATTTTACTGTACAGTCATCTATTTTATCCAATATAATACCGCTGCTGGGTTTATGAACCGGCTTTATCACAGCAGTTTCCGGTTCTTCATCAGTCTGATAAAGCTTAATATATTTGTCTTTCAGTCTGGGAAGAATTTTAGAAAGCATAATGCCGCCGTATCCTATTGATGCATAAAAATCATCTAGAGTACTGCAATTATGACGTTTTAAGTCATCACCCAAAAATTCTCCAAGCTCTTCATCGGGAACTCGTATTCTAAAATGCCTGAATTCCTTTTCCAATTCGGTTTTACCTGTAATAATATTTTCTTCCCTGCATTCTTTTTTGAACCATGAACGGATTTTTGATTTAGCCTCATTTGTTTTTGCAATATTTAACCAAGCTCTGTTCGGACCTTTATTAGGTTCGTTACTGGTTATAATTTCACATATTTCTCCGGTTTGAAGTTTGTAATCAAGAGGAACCAATTTACCGTCAATTTTTGCTCCTATTGTTTTATGACCTATTTGAGTATGAATTCTGTAAGCATAATCAATAACCGTAGAGTCAACAGGCAATGAGATAGAATCTCCCTTAGGAGTCATAACTACTATATCTTCCGGTGCAAGATCTGTTTTAATAATACGAACTATTTCTTCAACATCATCAGAAGTCTGCTGTGCTTCAATTACCTGACGCACCCATGCCAAACGCTGATCCATCTTATCTGTACGCTGAATACCTTCCTTATATTTCCAGTGTGCAGCAATACCGTATTCAGCCGTAGCATGCATATCCCATGTTCTTATCTGAATCTCAAAAGGAATTCCCTCTTTCCCCAGAACAGTAGTATGCAGCGACTGATACATATTAGCCTTCGGAGTAGAGATATAGTCTTTAAATCGATTTGGAATAGGTCTGAACATATCATGAACCAAACCCAAAACATTATAGCATTCCCCTACTGTTGAAACAATAGTTCTTACAGCATATTTATCATAAATTTCTTCTATTGATTTATGATGCACAAACATTTTTTTATAAATACTGTAAATACTCTTTACACGTCCGTCAATTTTAGGAGGTTTTATAAATTCCTGATCTCGGAATCTATAAGCTATCGTATCTTTTATAGAAGTAATAAATCCTTCTCGTTCACTCTTTTTGATTTCCAAAATATGTTCGATTTCAGAATATGCAAAAGGATCCAGATAATGAAATGCAAGATCTTCAAGTTCCTCCTTTATACCTCTCATACCAAGACGATGAGCTATAGGAGCATAAATATTCATAGTTTCATGGGCAGTATTGCGTTGCTTAACACTTGGACGAAATTTTAATGTACGCATATTATGAAGCCTGTCTGCAAGCTTAATTATTATAACTCTTATATCCTGAGACATAGCCAAAAGCATTTTTCTTACATTTTCTGCCTGCTGTTCTTCCTTATTAAAAATAGGTACCTGATTTAGCTTTGTAACTCCGTCAACAAGCATAGCAACGTCCTGTCCGAATCGTTTTTTTACTTCATCAAGAGTAACAGGCGTATCTTCAACAACATCATGCAGCATTGCAGCACAAATCGTATCGGTATCCATTCCCAGTTCTAAAAGTATATATGCTACAGCAAGCGGATGAATAATATAAGGCTGCCCTGATGAACGAAACTGTCCTTCGTGAGCCTTTGCCGCAAATTCATAAGCTGTAATTATTTTGCTCAGATCATATTGCTTATCATCAGTTAATATTTTCTGAATAAGCATATCAATTGTATATTCTTCTTTCATATTAATTTACATCTCCGTTCTGCTGAAAACAGTTTAAACTGTAACTTTATGACTGATTTTATTTTTAAGACCCTGTAAAATTACAGAATTATCCAGATTGGCTTTCGGGGCATTTTTTATTACATTAATCTCCTGAGAAAATATATCAAAATTAACAAGTCCAAGCTCGCAGAAAATATCAATACAAAGACGCATTTTACAGTAATTCATACTTTGTGATACTACTGACATATACAGAGTATCCATACTGAATCTTCCGCCTGAAATAATTTTATAAACAGATACAAGCTCATCTCTTTCCGGATATATACGACTATAATAGGAATCCGGAAGTTCTTCGCATCTTTTATAATTTTCATAAGTATTTTTAGCTGCAAAATATTTTTTTTGCTCAATACCGTTTTTTCGGAAATCTTTTACTATTATACATATTGATTTTCTTCCTGCAAACACCTGAGATTCAAGAGTCACCATAAAATCAGCTCTGTCACCTTTTTTCAGAAAAATATCTTCAGGAGAATACCGAAAA
>CATKAZ010000084.1 GCA_949745795.1 uncultured Oscillospiraceae bacterium
GCAAAAGCGTTGATTAAGTTTAAAAAGTTTTAAAACTCCTTTTTCAACATGTGGTTAAATGTTAAAAATAAGGGATGCGAACAGTTCGCAACCCCTTTTTGTTTGAGAGTTAAATTCCATTATTAATGACGTAAATACGTTGTTTAAGCCTAATAAGCTCAATAATTATTTGCCAATCAACCTTGAAAATATAAAAAATAATCAATGAGAATAGGGTGCGAACAAGTTCGCACCCTATAATTTATTTTTCTTTCAATTTTTCATAAATAAACGGTTTAAATTGTTCATATACTTTTCTTTCTAGTAGAGATTGAAGAAAACAAGAATGTCCTTGTGTTTTTAAGAATTCCTGCTCATTTTCGGATAAATTCTCTATTGAAGCATTTTTTCTCTTTCTGAAGTTCATTGACTTTTGAAAGCAATTCAAGTTCACGTTCACCGTATTTATATTCCATATCAATCTCCCTTTCTCTTCATTCCGTTCCTGGCCATTCTATCCAAATCTACAATTACCGTTTTTTCTGCGCCTGCTGCTTGCTTAAGCTCTTCGGATTGCATTTCATTGGCTCTAATCGGTATTATATTTGTCGGCATTTCAATTTTAAATTTTTCTGACTTATTCTGTTTAGCTTTCCTGATAGTCATATCAAGCATAGTGATTCTCTGATCATTAGTAAGGTTTGCAGATATTCCTTTAGCCTGTTCCTTAACGAACTTTCTGACCGTTCTGATAATTTTTTCACCGCCTGCGATTTCTTCCTTTATTTTGGTAATATAATCCACAAGGAGAGCATCGGCAGACTGCCATGTAAATAAATATCTGTCTTCCTCATCATAAAGTCTTACGCTTCTCAAATCAGCCGGATCATATCTGACATAAACCTTCTTCTGAAGATTATCAACTGTTTGCCGGAGATCCATATACCACAGTTTTTCGCCGAATATTTCAACGTACACTCCGTTACGCTTTATTTTCTGACATCGCATACTTCTCATCATCATCAGATTCAGTTCTTCCGGTTTAGGCATTCTTACAGATTTTCGGGTCTTATTCCAAACATCCAGTCTCGACATTCCTTTATAGCAGGTTTCCGCACCGCCGTAAGGTTGAAGATTATAGTCTCCGTCAATCCATGCTTCAAGAAAATCTCTTATCTCATAATCTCTGGGAAGTTCACCGTTTTTTATTCGTCTTTTAAGACTTTCCGGACGTTCTATAATAGTTCCTCCGCAAAAGCCGTTAAACAGCTTAGAAAATTGATTTTTAACTGTATAAAACGTTCTTTCAATAGGCTTTGC